>NZ_AUTO01000132.1:0-30719 GCF_000498055.1 Pseudoalteromonas sp. TB51 | reverse complement strand
GCTGCCAATGAAGATGTTAACTATGCTTGCAACAATAACCACTAGTAAGCCTACTGTTAAAAAACCTCCCATAAATGAGAAGTCTTTTTTAGTGTTTAATGCATAAGCCGATAGACCAAAAAATATTAATGCAGTAGAACCAAGCGCCTGCATAATAAGCATAGGGCCATTAGGCATAGCTGCATAATAGTTAAGTAGTGGGCCAAGGCCTGCGCCCATACAGCCTGTAAAAGCAAACACCCAAAACACGCCTGAGGCTGAGTCTGCTTTTTTGTTTACAACAAATAATAAACCAAACGAAACCAGTGTGAACACAATTCCCATAAAGTAAGGTAATTGTAATGCCATTGAAATACCCGCCGTAACAGCACTAAATGCTAATGTCATGGCCAGTAAGAAATAGGTGTTTTTAAGTACCTTGTTTGTTTCAATGGTCGACATTACCGGTTTAGCGGTATTGTACGAATGATTAAATGCCATTGTAGAGCTCCTTTAAGTGAAACATGTTTGTTTCGATAATTTAACTAAAATTAGATTACCAACTCTTATATGTTTGGGCAAACCTTTGTAGATCAATAGAGTGTTATTTTTTTATTAAAGTTCATTTAAGCATCAAAAAGAAATTATTTGTTTCATCTTTAAACAAATTAATTGTTTTTTAAGCACTTAAACAATTTTTTTAAAAAAAAGCTTCACAAAGCCAATGGGTTTCCCTATTATGCAGGCCGTGCGGAGAGATGGCAGAGTGGTCGAATGCACCGGTCTTGAAAACCGGCATAGGTTTGTAGCCTATCTAGGGTTCAAATCCCTATCTCTCCACCACCTTATTACAATAATTATGAGTACACTCTTACTTGTAATTTATAGCACTTTCGGAGAGATGGCAGAGTGGTCGAATGCACCGGTCTTGAAAACCGGCATGGGTTTGTAGCCCATCTAGGGTTCAAATCCCTATCTCTCCACCATTATATTAAAGCCCGCTTTTAGCGGGCTTTTTTGTTTTTACGCTTTCTTATCAGGCCATCTTAGGTTTCCTCGCTTATTTCCCCATTTCGGTTTGCTATTAGCCGCTATTGATAGATTATTAACATATTCATGTGCTACTTTTATTTTTTTAGATTTTAAAATTGCTTATTAAAATAGTATGTTGTGGCTCAAGGATGATTTACCTTCAAGAAAACTTATTGTTTATCGTGCAATGATTCTCATTGATAACGGTGTTTGTTTTATTTGTATTCCAACCTTTTGACACAATTAACGATACATCATCACTTTTGCAGCTTTACTGTGCTGTATACCTATGACGCTTGACTATGCGTAAATCAGTCATTAATTGAAGAACGTATTTAATATTGAAATTAAAGGTTAGGTTTTATTGACGATAACGCCTATAAGGTAGTGAACTTTGTCTTATAGGCGACTAAGCAGCTCAAAGTAAGCGTGGGCTGGCAGCACAATGCGTGTTTGTTTTTAGTTTGCAAAACCATTTATTAAAATCATTTGCAAAACATTATTAAACCCACCCACTAAACAGCCCAACATAAATTAAATCTTGAAATTATCACACCTTGCAAAGGGGATTAAATATCCTTACTAAAAACGCTAAGGTATATTTTTATAAAATTAAAATGCCTAGTTACAGCAGTTTAAAGAGTGCTTGTTTTCCCATCATAAATTACGACCATAGTCTCTGTTTCTAACCTTAAGAACTTGGTGCATGCTTAAGATAATGTTTGTAGTGTGTATTTAGGAACTTATATGAAACATCAACTAGCCAAAAGTGTCGCGCTTTCTTTATTATCCCCTGTGATTGTTGGTAGTTTACTTGGCCTTTATTATGGGCTCACTATGAATGGCGATGCGGCTACCATTTTTTTACAACTACTGATGAGTGCAATCGCGAACGCACATATTGTTGGACTGACTATGGCCGCTTTTGTCGTACCGGGTTATTTGCTTATGTTTAAGTATGCAAAAGTGAATTATTCAGGTGTACTGACTCTTGGGCTGCTCGGTGGCGCAATATTTAGTTATTTACTTAGTGCTACAACAGGTGAGATATTTTTAATTAATAGTGTAATGGCCGCTTTTGCCGCAGGACTATTTTTATTTGGCCTGCGTAAAACATCAAAAAAATAATTGCAGAAATATTAATCAAGCGTGCTGAAAAACGGCGCTATTTCTGTTTTTTTGCCTGTAAAAGGTTTCAATTTTTCACGACAAAGAGTACCTTTAGCTACTGTCTGTTTAATAAGAAGTAGTTTGGTATGCAAAAGCACGATTTTTACCAGTCATTAGTTAAGCAAACTGAATCACTAATTGCTGGTGAATCTAATGTCATTGCTAATATGGCTAACGTAAGTGCGCTATTATTTACCTCATTAGAAGATGTAAATTGGGCGGGCTTTTACTTTATGGATTCGCCAAGTGAATTAGTGCTTGGGCCTTTTCAAGGTAATCCAGCGTGTATTCGTATCCCTTTTGGTAAAGGGGTGTGTGGTACGGCTGCAGCAACGTTAGAAACTCAACTAATTGAAGATGTACATGCGTTTGATGGCCACATAGCCTGCGATGCAGCGTCTAACTCTGAGATTGTTGTACCTATCATGAAAAATGATAAAATAGTTGCTGTTCTTGATATCGATAGCCCAACTATTGGTCGATTTGATACTGATGACCAAGCAGGTCTTGAAGCATTAGTTAAATGCTTAGAGGCAAGCTTATAATGAAAGACTTGCTAAATGTTCAAGACTACCTATTCGCAGTACAAGATGTAGGCGATTGGGAAGGGGAAGAAGAACATGTAGCGGAAACGCTCAATGATTTGATTCACATAGCCTGGGATAAACTTCCAGATGATTTAGATTGTGAATCAATCGATGAAATAATAAATGGTATTTGGGAACACCTTCGAGGTGATTTGGCTGTACTTGAAGCCGACTTCGAAGAGTTAATCGACTGGGTAATACACTACGTTGACTCGTCCCTTGATGAAAAGATGTGAAAAATAGGTTCTAAAATGGAAACCACAAACAAGCTAAAAGATATTAATGAAGTGCTGGAATTTCTTTATCAAGAATTTCCACAATGTTTTAAACAAAAAGACGGTATTAAACCGCTTAAAGTCGGTATTTTTAAAGATATTGCCGAGCGTATAGAAGGGTCTGAAAAAGTAAGTAAGACTCAAGTACGTCAGGCGCTTAGAAAATACACGTCTAACTGGCGTTATTTAGAAGCTGTGACTAAGTCAGAGTTTCGTATTGATCTTGATGGCAATCAAGGTGAAAAAGTTGAGCAAGAGCACATTGACCACGCTCAAAAAGCACTAGAAGAAAGCCGTGCTAAAATGGCAAAACGCAAAAAACAACAGCGTCCACGCCAAGATTCAGATTCTAAATCTTTCAAGAAAAAACCAGCCCACGCTAGCAAAAACAATGCACAAGCTAACAAACCAGCTAAAGCAGCCCCTGCTAAACGTTCAGGAAAAGTTGAACCTTTACCTGCAAGTGAGGTCAAGGTTAATAACAAGGTTAAGGTTAAACTTGGCCAAGCACTTGTAAATGCGGTGATTACTGAAGTAAACAAAGACGAAGTTCATGTTGAATTAGTAACTGGCATGCAAGTTAAAACCAAAGCTGACAGCTTATACATTATTTAAGTTGTAAATAAATTAAGGAGTTGTGTATGAGTAAAAAGTTTACGCTCATTCCGTTAGTTGCTACCCTGTTTTCGGGTTCTTTATTCGCTTCCGTAGAAGCGGCAAAACTTGAAGACTTGCCTGTACTTAAACAAGAAAGTCAACATGGCACTGCCAGCAAACGAGTGGCTAACTTATTTGCTCGTTCACACTATACACCGGTTCGATTTAACGATGGGCTTTCTAGCAAAGTGTACGATCGTTATATCGAATCCCTTGATTTTAATAAAAGTGTGTTTTTAGCAAGCGACATTACTGCGTTTGAAAAATACCGCAACGATTTTGATAATGCGATTACCACCGGTAAGCTTGGCTTTACGTTTGATATTTTTAACTTAAGCTTAAAGCGCCGTTTTGAACGTTATGATTACTCTTTATCATTACTAGATAAAGAAATGACGTTTGATAAAGACGATGAATACTTTTTTGACCGTGAAGATTCAGCATGGCCAGCATCGCAAGCTGAGCTTGATGAAATTTGGCGTGAACGCGTTAAATACGATGCCTTGCGTTTAAAAATGACAGGCAAAGATTGGGAAGGGATCAAAGAGGTCCTTACCAAGCGTTATAAAAATGCACAAAAACGTTTAGTTCAAACAAATTCAGAAGATGCATTTCAAATTGTAATGAACTCGCTAGCGCGAAGCATTGAAGCGCATACGTCGTACTTATCGCCGCGCCGCGCAGAACAATTTAAAATGGATATGGACTTAGAGCTTGAAGGCATTGGCGCCGTTTTAAGCCCAGATGAAGATTACACCGTTATTCGTAGCTTAGTACCAGGTGGACCTGCCGATAAAACAGAGCAGCTAAAAGCTGACGACAAAATTATTGGTGTTGCCCAAGATCAAAAAGAGTTTGTTGATGTTATTGGCTGGCGTTTAGATGATGTAGTTGATTTAATCAAAGGCCCTAAAGGCACTAAGGTACGTTTACAGTATCTTAAAGGCTCTGATGCACATGGCACGCCTAAAGTAGTTGAAATTACCCGTGATAAAATTCGCTTAGAAGATAGGGCTGCTAAATCTGAAGTGTTTGAAGCGAGCTATTCAAATTTAACTTCAAAAATTGGTGTTATTGAGATCCCAGGCTTTTACAACAATCTTTCAAAAGACGTTAAAGTTGAATTAGCTAAACTTAAAGAAGAAAACGTAGACGGTATTATTATTGATTTGCGCCAAAATGGCGGTGGATCATTATATGAAGCTACACAGCTATCAGGCTTGTTTTTTGACCAAGGTCCGGTTGTACAAATTCATACATTAAATAACCGTATCGAAGAGCAAAAAGACCGTGACGGAATTACCTACTACGACGGCCCATTAACTGTTTTAGTTGACCGTTACAGTGCTTCAGCCTCTGAAATTTTTGCCGCCGCAATGCAAGACTATGGCCGCGCAGTAATTATAGGCGAGCAAACCTTTGGTAAGGGAACGGTTCAGCAACACAAAGGCTTAGGCCGTGCGTACGATTTATACGACAATGACTTAGGTAGCGTACAATACACTATTGCTAAGTTTTACCGTATAAACGGCGGCAGTACTCAGCATAAAGGGGTTATTCCTGATATTTCATTCCCTTCGGCGATAGACCCAGCAGAGTGGGGCGAGAGCAAGCAAGATAATGCATTGCCGTGGGATAGCATAGTACGAGCTAAGTATAATAGGCAGGGTAATTTAACGCCTGTAATCACTTATCTTGAAAAACAGCACGAAGTACGTATTAAGTCAGAGCCAGAGTTTGGTTACGTATTTGATGATATTGCCCGTTACAATGAAGAGAAAGACCGCAAAACTATTTCTTTAGTTGAAGCAGACCGTATTAAAGAAAAAGATGAAAATGAAGCACGTACTCTAGCGCGCACTAATGAGCGTTTAAAGCGTTTAGGTAAAGAGCCAATAGAAAACCTAGATGATGTACCTGAGGTAATTGAAGAGCTTGACCCTTTCTTAGAAGAGGCAGCACTGATCACTCAAGATTACATTAACTTTGGCCGTATCGCTAAAAAATAAACACGTGTTTACCCCGTTTAAAAGGCGCTTTTTGCGCCTTTTTTGTTACCTAAATTTCGCTAAATTGCTATAATCGCGAATTACTAAATTGAGTTACATTACTGTGGCTTAAAAAAAGCACTGATACGCTAAAAATAATAAATAACCACGCCACGATATGTGGTGTGCAGGAGTCACTATTTTGAAGCCTTTAGAAAAACCGATTAAACCCGCCTCGTTTTTTGATGCACTTGTTCCTATCACTGTTTTAATTTGCCTTTTAGGCGCAGCGGTATATTTATTTGGCGATAACTCGTCATCAGGTCCTAACCAAATAGCGTTATTATTTGCCACCTTTGCTGCGGCATTAATAGGGCTAAAAAATGGCTATACGTGGAAAAAGCTTGAAGAAGCCATGATTGAAGGTATCACCTTATCATTGGGGGCTATTTTAATTTTATTAATGGTGGGTGCCTTAATTGGTACTTGGCTGTTGTCGGGTACCGTGCCAACGCTCATTTACTATGGCTTACAGATTATTAACCCAAGCTGGTTTTACGCCGCAAGCTGCTTAATTTGTGGCATTGTTGCAATGAGTATAGGTAGCTCTTGGACCACAGCTGCCACCATAGGTGTGGCGCTTTTAGGGGTGGCCACCGGGTTAGGGCTTGATCAAACTGTGACGGCAGGGGNTACTTTGGTGACAAACTTAGTCCGCTTTCTGAAACTACTAACTTAGCACCGGCTGTTGTTGGAGCTGATTTATTTGAACATATTCATCACATGTTATGGACTACTGTTCCTAGCTTTGTCATTGCATTAATCATTTTTATATTTATGGGCTTTAATGCAACTGCTTCTAACGAAGCCGGCAGGATTGACGAAATAACAGCGATTTTAGAGCAAAACTTTAATATTGGCTTTGAAATGTTAATTCCATTAATTGTGCTGCTAGTTTTAGCTATAAAAAAAATGCCAGCGTTTCCGGCAATTTCAATTGGCGCTGTAATTGGTGCTGTGTGGGCAATGTTGTTTCAGTCTGATTTAATTGCGACACAAATTGACCTTTCTCAGGGTGAGTTGGTTGGTTATTTTAAAATTATTTGGACAACTTTTTTCGATGGTTTTAGCATCGACACGGGTGATGACAAAATGGATTCATTGCTCAGTGGTGGCGGTATGGCAGGGATGTTAACTACAACATGGCTGATCATGACGGCTCTTATGTTTGGTGCCATTATGGAAAAAACCGGTTTATTAGATATTTTTGTTAAGAGCATTTTAAAAATAGCAAAAAGCACAGGCTCGCTTATTACATCAACCATTGCTACTTGTGTGGGCACCAACTTAATAGCGGCTGATCAATACATTGCTATTGTAGTGCCAGGTCGTATGTTTAAAGAAGAATATAAAAAGCGTGGTTTAAAGCCCGTTAATTTATCGCGTACTTTAGAAGATGGCGGCACAATAACAAGCCCGCTAATTCCGTGGAATACCTGTGGTGCGTACATGCAAAGCGTTTTATTAATAAACCCATTTGACTATGCCTTGTATGCTTTCTTTAATTTAATAAACCCTTTCTTAGCCATTATTTATGCGTACGTAGGCATTAAAATTTTACGCATTGAACCCAAGCAACCTGCTTAAATCTAAATAGCTCCTTTTTTAAGGAGCTTTAGTTGGAGTAACTATGACTGTTTCAGCAAAGCCAAAAGCGCAATACTTAAAAGACTACACTGCGCCTAATTTTTCTATAGAGCACACTGAACTCACTTTTGACTTACAACCACTAAATACAAAAGTGACGGCGCTACTAACACTTAAAAGAACAACAAATCAAAATTCAGCGCTTGTGTTAGATGGCATAGACTTACAATTAGTGGAGCTGCAAGTAGACAATATTGCTTATACTAATTATAAGATTGAAGGTGAGCACCTAATCATTAATGATTTACCTCACACATGCCAGCTTAAAATTGTTACTGAAATTTCTCCTGATACAAATACCTCTTTAGAAGGCTTGTATTTATCTGGTGGAGCGTATTGTACGCAATGTGAAGCGCAAGGTTTTAGAAAAATAACCTACTTTTTAGACCGCCCTGACGTGCTAAGCACTTACGATGTGACGATTATTGCTGATAAAAGCTTTAAGCATTTACTGTCAAATGGTAACCAAATTGACAGCGGTGAAACAGCTGATGGCCGCCATTTTGCTAAATGGCAAGACCCATTTAAAAAGCCAAGTTACTTATTTGCATTAGTAGCGGGTGATTTTGATGTACTAAAAGACACTTACACAACAAAAAGTGGGCGCGAAATTGAGCTTGCGTTATTTGTTGATAAAGGCAATTTATCTAAAACAACACATGCAATTAACTCATTAAAAAAAGCCATGCATTGGGATGAAACACGCTTTAACCTAGAATATGACTTAGATATTTACATGATTGTTGCCGTAGATTTTTTCAATATGGGAGCAATGGAAAACAAAGGGTTAAATGTATTTAATAGTAAATGCGTATTGGCTAACCAAGAAACCGCCACCGATAAAGATTATCACACGATAGAGTCGATTGTTGGTCATGAGTATTTTCATAACTGGACGGGTAACCGTGTTACCTGTAGAGATTGGTTTCAGCTATCGTTAAAAGAAGGGCTCACAGTATTTAGAGACCAAGAATTTAGTAGCGATTTAGGCTCACGCGCACTTAACCGCATTGATGCTGTTAAAGTAATGCGCACACATCAGTTTAGTGAAGATGCGGGGCCAATGGCGCACCCAATTCGCCCTGAAAAAGTTATCGAAATGAATAACTTTTATACCGTAACGGTGTACGATAAAGGGGCTGAAGTTATCAGAATGATGCACACCCTGTTAGGTGAGGTTAACTTTCAAAAAGGGATGCAGCTTTACTTTGAACGCCATGATGGCCAAGCGGTTACCTGTGATGATTTTGTTGCTGCAATGAGTGATGCTTCAGGCATAGATTTAACGCAATTTAAGCGTTGGTATAGCCAATCTGGTACACCACGATTAAATGCAACACAGCACTATGATCACGATAAGCAACTTTATACTTTAACAATTGAGCAATCAGCTCCGCTAAATCAGCCAGATAATAAGAGCCTTCATATTCCATTTGCCATCGAATTATTAGATGAAAAAGGGCAAAGTATTGCACTTACTTATCAAGGTGAAAAACGCGACCACGTGCTTAACGTAACTGCGCCAACGCAAACGTTTTACTTTGATCAAATACCTGCTCGCCCAGTGGCTGTACTACTTGAAGATTTTTCAGCGCCCTGTATTTTAAGCCAGCAAAATTCAGAACCTGATTTACTGCATATTATGCGTTATGCGCGCAGCGATTTTTCGCGTTGGGATGCGCAGCAGCAGTTATTTATTAATGCGGTTAAGCAAGCAGTCAAAGCACCTGAACACGCAACACTAAGTGAAAACGTTATTAATGCACTACGTGTGTTAATAAGCGCACAAAGTGGCGATTTAGCACTGGTAGCAGAGCTTATAAAACTGCCAAGCTTTGACACCTTTGCCGCTGAGTTTGACATAATTCCTGTTGACGAAATCATTACGATCACAAGGTTGTTTGAGCAACAGATTGCCGAGCAATTATTTGATGAGCTTTTACATTGTTACAGCTCGTTAGTAGATGATGGCAGTATAAATGCAGATGCAGTGGCTATAAGAGCGCTTAAAGGTGTTTGTTTACATTACTTAGCTAAAATACCTTCTGAGCAAGTTGACCGCTTTATTAAAGAATCGGCAGATTCACCGAATATGACCAATGTTTTAGCCTCATTAAGTGCGGTAGTAAAAGCATCACACCCATTAAGAACAACGTTGTTAGATCACTTTGATAGCCAGTGGCGTCATGATGTTTTAGTTATGGACAAATGGTTTGCGCTGCAGGCTATGCAATCTGGTGATGATGCTATTGAGAATATAAAAGCGTTGTACTCGCATCCTAGCTTTGATTTTTCAAACCCAAATCGTGTACGCGCATTAGTGGGTAGCTTTAGTCATTTTAATACCGCACAATTTCACCGAAAAGATGGTGAAGGCTATGCATTATTAGGTGATTTACTTATTAAGCTAAACGCGATTAATCCGCAAAATGCCTCTAGAATGTTAACGCCTTTCATGTCGTGGAAACGCTTTGACACCACCCGTGCTCAAGCAATGAAAGCACAGTTGCAACGCTTAGCAAACCTTGAAGGATTAAGTGCTGATTTATATGAAAAGGTTGAAAAAGCGCTTAATTAAATGATTGAGTATTACTTTTCTTTACACCTGAGCTATAACAAATGCATGGACTACTACCATGGTCGTTTTAGCTCAGTACAAGTGGTTGAGGATAACGGTAAAACAATACGTTTTGCCGCCTCGCACTTACGCCCTTACATTTCATCTATAGGAATAAGGGGGCGTTTTAGACTTTTACTTACCCCCGAGAATAAATTTATTCGCCTCGAACGTATCGCCTAACCTGCTGTTTTTATGTTATAGATACATAAAAATATTATCTTTTTGTTAATTTCAATTTGTTCTATTGTTAATTTACGTGTATAAATTATCTGGTATGACGTCTTACCAATACGTAAACGTCAGCTCAAAAAATATAATAATTGATTGAACGCGACCATTTGTAATTTTTTATAATCGCTTCTATCGTTAAGATTACACTAAAAACAATAACTTGATCACACATAATTACCCACGACAGGGGGGATACACAATGATAAGAAGATCGCTTTTTGTTAAAAACAAAATAGCTATAGGTTTAGCAGCCGCAAGCTTAGGTTTATCTGCAGCAGCGAATGCAGCAAATTTTGAGGTAGGGGGCTTTGATGTCACCTTCGACTCAACTTTTTCCTATGGTCAAAGCGTCCGTGTTGAAGACAGAGATTTCGACATTATTGGTAAAAGCAATAATCCTGCATTTGATTGGACTGGGTATAATCCTTCATTAAATACAATTTATTCTTCTCAAGATGTTTGGGCTCAACCAGGCTCTTACTCTAATAATGGCGATGCAGGTAATCTTAATTTTGATAGCGGTGATTCGTTTTCAAAATTATTGAAAGGAACACACGACCTTTCAATTAGCAAAGATAACTACGGCTTATTCACACGTTTTATGTACTTTTACGATTTTGAGTTAATGGATGGTGATAGAGCCTACGTTAACCCAACCTCAGGACAAGGCGTAGATCCATGTGATGATGAAGACACAAAAGAGCAAAGCTGTGCCGACATCCGTTTATTAGATGCTTACGTTTGGGCAAATTTTGACTTAAACGATGGCAATAACCCGCTGTCAATTCGCCTTGGTCAACAAGTAGTTAACTGGGGTGAGAGTACACTTATCTCTCATGGTATTAACGTAAACCCGGTCGATATTGACCGCTTAAAAGCGCCTGGTGCTGAGCTTAAAGAAGCATTTATTCCTGTAGGTATGCTTTGGGCGTCATTAGGGATCACTGAAAATATTACTTTAGAAGGTTTTTATCAGTACCAATGGCATGAAACACGCCTACCGGCTGCGGGTACTTATTTTTCTACCAATGACTTTGCAGCAGAAAACGGCTATCAGCAAAATGTACAGTTAGGTTTTACTTCAAACCCTGACATTGATATGGCCTTTTTAACCGACAGCCTTAATAACCTTTATACTAATTTTGCTCAGGTAGCCGCTGCACAGGGTATTGACCCAACAAGTGCTGAAGGCCAAGCCCTGCTTGCAAACATGTATTTAGCTCATCCAACTAAAGTTGCGCTTAAAGGTAAAGGCGATAACGGTAAAACAGAGCCAGATGACGGCGGCCAATATGGTCTACGTTTAGGTGTATTTTTACCAGAGTGGAACGACACAGAAGTGGCGTTATACCACGTTAACTACCATAGTCGACGTCCGCTAATTTCTGGTCGTGTTTCTAACTTTTCTCAAGCTGCCATCGCACAAGATCTAGCGATGATTGCAACAACAGAAATTACAGATGACAACGTGGCAGATTTAGTTGCGTTTTCAAAAGCAGAAAATGATTACCCAGAAGATATTAAACTTTACGGTTTAAGCTTTAACACCACAATTGGTGAAACCGCGTTTGCTGGTGAGTTTGCATTTCGTAAAGACGAACCGTTACAAATAGACGATGTAGAGCTACTTTATACCGCCATGCCTGAACAATTGGCGCTTGCCGGTATTCGCCCAGACTTTGCGGGTATTTCGCAAATGAGTTTTGGTGATGCGATTAGCTCTGTAGCGGCAGGTGAAGTTGCGCAAGGTTATATTGAACGCGACACATCACAAATTCAGTTTACTGCAACACATTTATTTGGCCCGTCATTAGGTGCTGATAGCTGGGCTGTAGTAGGTGAAGTAGGTGCTGTGAAAATTCATGATATGCCTGATTACGACGAAATGCGTTTAAATGTGTCGGGTACAGGTCGAAGTGGTGTGATCACAGGCCCAGGCACTACTGACTACACAACATTACAACTAGGCCTTTCTAATGGCCCAGAAGAAAAGTCGTTTGCAACGGCATCATCTTGGGGTTACCGCCTAATTGCTAAAGGTGATTACTTTAACCTTTACAATGGCATTAACTTCTCTCCACGATTTGTATTTTCTCATGATGTAAACGGTAACACACCTGATCCTATGTTCTTGTTTATTGAAGACCGTAAATCGTTGGGTGTAACGATGAACTTTAATTACCAAAATGCATGGTCACTTGATGTGAGCTACAACTCATTTTGGGGTGGTGGCGATATCAATACTTTCTCAGATCGTGACTACGTTTCTTTCAATTTAAAATATTCTATTTAGGGGTAATATTAGTATGATTAAAAAACCTACCCTCATCGCTACCGCTTTGTGTAGCATGTTTTTAAGTTCAGCGGCAATGGCAAAAATGAGCGCTGAAGAAGTTGCACGTTTAGGACAAGACTTAACGCCATTTGGCGCAGAAAAAGCAGCCAATGCTGATGGGTCAATTCCAGCGTGGAATGGCGGTATTACATCTGCACCAGAAGGTTATGAGCCAGGCATGCACCATTTAGACCCGTATTCTGCGGACAAAGTGTTGTTTACCATTGATAAAACAAACCTTGATAAGTACAAAGCTAATTTAAGCCCTGGCCAAATTGCTTTATTTGAAGCATACCCAGATACGTTTAAAATGCCTGTTTATGAAACGCGCCGCTCTGCGTCTTACCCACAGTTTGTATACGATGCAACAAAAGAGTTTGCTGCAACGGCTGAGCTTATTGAAGGTGGCAACGGAATAAAAAATACCGCAATTGGTATTCCATTTCCTATTCCTAAATCTGGCTTAGAAGCTATTTGGAATCACTTATTACGCTATCGTGGACAATCAATAGAGCGTTTTGGTGGACAAGCTGCACCCACCGCATCGGGTTCGTATAACTATGTAGGCTTTGATGAACAACTATTGGTTAAATATTCAGATCCTAAAGCGACCCCTGCAGAGCTTCAAGACTCAAACATTTTGTTTAAATTTAAGCAAAAGGTGACAGAGCCAGCACGCCTTGCCGGTACAGCGCTACTTGTACACGAAACCATGGATCAAATTTTAACGCCTCGCCAAGCGTGGACATATAACTCAGGTCAGCGTCGTGTTCGTCGTGCACCAAATGTTGCATATGACGCTCCAGGTACAGCCGCAGATAGCTTACGTACTACCGATGATTTTGATATGTTTAATGGCTCACCTAACCGTTACAACTGGACGTTAAAAGGTAAGCAAGAACTATATATTCCGTACAATAGCTACAAGTTACACAGTGATAAACTAGAGTACGACGATATTTTAAAACCAGGCCACATTAACCCAGAGCATACGCGTTATGAAAAGCACCGTGTATGGGTTGTTGAAGCTAACTTAAAAGATGATACACGCCATATTTATAAAAAACGCGTGTTTTATATTGATGAAGATAGCTGGCAAGTACAAGTGACCGATATTTATGATAATCGCGACCAGCTTTATCGTGTAGCAATGGCATATGGCTTAAACTACTACGAAGTACCTACGCAGTGGAGTACCTTAGAAGTGTACCATGATTTAAATTCGCGCCGTTACTTAGCTATTGGTTTAGATAATCAAGAAAAAATGTACGACTTTTCAGAGTCGTTTAACGATAACGAATTTACTTCAAGCGCATTACGCCGTGAAGGTAGATAACAACGTAATATGCAGCTAACAGCCCGTTAGCTGCTTTTTTCTTTCTCATCGCGTTTGTCTATACGACACGCAGGATTTTCCTCAGCAAACAGACAAACAATTCTTCAGTTCAAGGCGATTAAAATTTATGAAGTATTTGGTATATGCCAGCCTGATCATAAGCGGTGCGAGTATTGCACAAGATGCACCTCAGTATGCTATTAGCGCAATCAACGCAAATAAAACCCTACTAACTGATATTACCAATACAGGTGCAGGTTTAGTGGCTGTAGGTAAGCACGGTACGGTAATAACAAGCAAAAACGCTGAGCAATGGCAGCAAGCGCAAAGCGTCCCTACACAGGTATTGTTAACGGCTGTCGATTTTTCTAATGAAACCCACGGGTGGGCGTGCGGGCACGATGCCACAATAATTAATACCACCGATGGTGGTTTAAATTGGCAATTACAACAAGCAAAGCCAGAGCTTGATAAGCCGTGTTTAGATATTTACTTTGAAGATGACTCAAATGGTTTTGCTGTGGGCGCTTATGGCATGTTTTATCAAACCAGTGACGGCGGCAAGCACTGGCATAAACGCTTTTTAGATTCTTTACTGTTTAGTGAAGACAGAGAGTATTTGAATGATTTAAAAGAAAATGATCCTCAAGGCTACGAGGCCGAAACAGCATCTATACTGCCTCATTTTAACCGTATTGAAAAAACAGACAGTGGTTTGATGTTAGTCGGTGAAATGGGGTTAATGGCCAAAAGCAGTGATAATGGCCAAACATGGCAACGCCTTGATGAAATTTACCCAGGTTCTTTTTTTGCGGTAGCATCAGATCCGCAGCAAGAAATTGTGGCAGGGCTCAGAGGAAATGTATTTGCTAAAAATAAAAATGAACAACAATGGCAGCATTTTGAAAATGTTAAAACGGCCACGGTTAATAACATTATAAATTATAATAATGAGCATTGGTTACTGCTGGCAAATAGTGGTGTGATCTTTCATTTAAATGACGGCTTACTTACACATGAACAACGCCCCGATGGTAAAGCTATTCTTGATGGCGTAATAATTAATAATAAATTAGTCATGGCAACAGAAGATGGCATTAAAGTGAAGGAGTTGAACCCTTAATGCATACGTTTTTAGATTTTTTAGAAAAGGCGGTGTTTAGACACCGTACTATCATGTTGATCGCTTTTACGCTAATCACATGCTTTTTAGGCTATAAAGCCACTCACATTGAACTAGACGCCTCGTTTAACAAAAATATTCCGCTAAATCATGAATACATGAAAGTGTACACCAAACACGAAAAACAATTTGGTGGCGCAAATAGCATTTTAATTTCGGTGTGTGATGACAGTGGCAACATTTTTAACCCCGAATTTTTCACCCAATTAAAAGCAGTACACGATCAACTGTATTTTATTCCTGGTGTAAACCGCCCATTAGTTAACTCTATTTTTGCGCCCAGTGCGCGCTTTGTCGAAGTGGTTGAAGATGGTTTTGCTGGCGGCCCAATTATTCCTGCAAACTTTAAAGCTGACCAAAAAGGTTTAGCGGTAGTTAAAGAAAACATTGAAAAAGCAAAAGTAGTAGGACGAATGATTGCCAGCGATTACTCATGTGCCATGGTGACCGCGCAACTACTCGAAACCGACCCGCAAACTCAGCAAAAGCTAGATACACTCGCATTCGCAGATAAGTTAGAAACGCAAGTAAGAGAGCCTTTAAGTACAGATAAAGTCAGTATTCATATTATTGGATTTGCCAAAATGGCCGGCGATATTGCTCAAGGAGCAAAAGGCGTTGTGCTATTTTTTGCTATTGCCATTGGTTTTACCTTTATTATGGTATGGCTATTTTGTTGCAGTTTAAAGCTCACCATTTTACCTATAGCGTGTTCAATTATTGCCGTAATCTGGCAAATGGGTTTGCTGTCGAGTTTAGGCTTTGGACTCGACCCTATGTCTATATTGGTGCCGTTTTTAGTATTTGCGATTGGTGTAAGCCACGGCGTGCAGATGATCAACGCCATTGGTAAAAAAGTAGGTGAGGGCAAAAGTACCCGCATTTGTTGTCAATCAAGCTTTAGAGCATTACTTGTACCTGGTGGTATTGCGCTGCTTTCAGACACGGTGGGCTTTTTAACCCTGCTGACTATTGATATAGGTATTATTCGTGAACTTGCAATCACAGCAAGTTTAGGTGTTGCGGTTATTATATTTACTAATTTAATTTTATTGCCAGTGTGGGCCTCGTATATGAATTTTGCCAACACTGTGCATATTCAATCAGGCGATGCGCAAAAGCCAAATATGCTAGATGCGATACGCGATTTATTAGTAAAAGCCACAGAGCCTAAAACCGCAAAAATGATTATTGGTTTTACCCTGGTGTTATTTGCCTTAGGTTACTGGCAAGCAGATAAAATGCGAATTGGTGATTTACATGCAGGTGCACCTTCGCTGCATCAAGATGCTCGCTACAATCAAGATACTTTTTTAATATCGGACAAATACACTATTTCGTCGGATATTTTAAAAGTGATTGTTGAGGCTTACCCTGCGGCGTGTACAGAGCACGATGTAATGGCGCGCATTAGCCGTTTTCAGTACAAGGTAGAAAACGTGCCAGGCGTACAATCGGCGGTTAGTTTAAGCTCTGTGGCGCAGTCGGTTAACGCAGGTTACAACGAAGGTAACTTAAAATGGCAAAGCTTGCCGCGTAATTCAGCCAGCTTAGTGCAATCAACAGCCCGTGTAGAAACAAGCACAGGATTACTCAATGGCGATTGCTCAGTCATGCCGGTGATTATATTTTTAGATGATCACAAAGCAAATACAATCGATACCGTTATTCAACGTGTTAAGCAATTTGCACAAGAAGAAGGCACAGACAAGTTAGCCTTTAAGTTAGCGTCTGGGCCTGTAGGGGTTATGGCGGCAACAAACGAGTCTGTTTCTGCGGCGCAAATTCCGATGATGCTTTACGTTTACGGCGCAGTTATTATTTTGTGTTTGTTAAGCTTTAAGAGCGTAAAAGCGACAATCGCAGTGGTATTACCTCTGTATATTGTATCAACTCTTGCACAAGCACTTATGGTGCAATTAGAAATTGGCTTAACGGTATCTACTTTACCTGTTATAGCCTTAGGTGTAGGTATTGGTGTGGATTACGGTATTTATATACTTTCTTCGATGATGGGCCAACTTAAGCAAAACGTACCGCTGAGCGTGGCGTACCGTAATGCACTTGTTGAGCGTGGCAGTGCTGTATTGTTTACCGGTATTACCCTTGCGATAGGTGTGAGTACGTGGATATTCTCTGATCTTAAGTTTCAAGTAGATATGGGAATACTGCTTACCTTCATGTTTTTAGTAAATATGTTAGGTGCGGTACTGCTATTACCCGCAATTGGTAGTCTGCTGTGGACCGACCAGAAAAAATAAAGTGAATAATTGTGCTCCTAAATGACCTGTAATGGTCATTTATATCTATATTTTGTGAATAGATGACCAAATAGCTGAAATGCTTAAAATGTTTTCATCGAAAAGGCTGTTTATTAGCGCTAAAAGGGTTAGAATTTAACTGACTCCACGCTAATAAATGGCTGTACAAATATTCTGCTTAACTAAAAGCAGTAATAGATTAAGGAACATACAATGACACGAAATGAAGGCCAAGCCTCGGTTATCCTAGATAATGTCTGTAAGCTTATCCAGAAAAAAGTTCACGCTGATAATGTGTTACTCGTTGAGAAATTCGCCAAAGCCTTGTACAGCAATATGTCTAAAGAGGATTTGGCAAATCGCAATGATAGTGACCTATACGGTGCTGCACTCAGCCTTTGGAATGCACTAGAAAAAAACACCACGGACGACGCAGTAATTCGCGTTTTCAACCCTGAAGTAGCAAAAGATGGCTGGCAGTCATCACATACAATTGTAGAAATTATTGCTAAAGATATGCCATTTTTAGTAGATTCTGTTCGTATGGCTATGACCCGTGAAAATATAGCTTCTCACTTATTACTTCACTGCCCACTAAAAATTCAGCGTGACAATAACGCTAAAATTTCTGGTTTATCAAATTTAAAAGCAGAGCAAGAATCAACCTCTACTAAAACAGTGTTCTTTATTGAGATTGACCGCCAAACCGATGCATCTGTTATTGCTTCTTTCAAAAAAGAGCTCGAATCAGTATTGGTTGATGTTTCTATAGCGGTAGATGATTGGCAGCCAATTCGCGAAAAATTAGTCTCTGTTACTAAAGAAGTACCAAAACGTAAGCACAATAAAAATAAAAACGAAGTATCTGAAGCCGTAGAGTTTTTAGATTGGCTGGCTAAAGATAACTTTACTCTAATGGGTTATCGCGAGTACGAACTTACCCCTGTACAAGGTGATTACCAGTTAAAAGGTAAAATGGACACAAGCCTCGGCCTGATGAAAAATTCAACCGATGAGCACACACGTTTATTATCTGAATTACCAGAATTTGCTCGCCAAGAAGCCCTTAGTAGTAACTTATTAGTATTAACAAAAACGAACTCTGTATCGCGCGTTCATCGCCCAGCCTATATAGATTACGTTGGTATTAAACGCTTTGATGATGAAGGCAATGTGGTTGGTGAAGACCGTTTTATCGGCCTATTTTCATCAAGCTTTTACAACAACAGCGCAGCAGATGTGCCTGTTCTAAAAACTAAAATTAACCGCATCATGGATATGTGTGACTTTGCTAAAGGCACCCATGCATACAAAGCGGTACTGAATATTTTAGAAACGTACCCACGTGATGAATTAGTTCAAGCTCGCGAGAGCGAGTTACTCGAAGTAGCAATGGGTGTTTTACAAATTCAAGAGCGTGACATGTGTCGCTTGTTTGTGCGTAAAGACGCCTACGGACGTTTCTTCTCTTGCATGGTGTACGTTCCGCGTGAGCGATATAACACAGCGCTGCGCCGAGAAACACAAGACATTTTAGCTAACGCCTTTAATTCTGACGAAAAAGTCGAATTTACTACCTATTTCTCTGAGTCAACACTGGCGCGTACACATTACACCGTTCGTGTGACCGATAACAATATCGAATATAACGTGAAAGACATCGAAAACAACTTAGTAGAAGCTGCTCGTACATGGGAAGATAAATTACAATCTGCACTGTTAGAGTCAGCAGGGGAAGCCCGCGGTAATGAGCTAAATCGTAAATATTGCAACGCGTTTGCACGCTCTTACAAAGATGAAGTACTACCGAGTGCTGCGGTTGTAGATATTGAAAAACTAGAATTGTTAAACGACGAGAACAAGCTAGAAATGTTGTTCTACCGTCCGCAAGAAGAAGCTAACAGCAATATTGTACGCCTAAGCTTGTTCCATAAAGATGAGCCAATTCACTTATCTGATGTTATGCCAATGCTAGAAAACTTTGGTTTACGCGTTGTAGGTGAAACGCCATATTCTGTTAAAACAAGTGATGGTCGTATCAATTGGATCATGGACTTCTCTATGCTGATTGACAGCAAAGGAATGGCCGACTTTGATAAGATTTCTGCTCGTTTTCGCGCTGCATTAACTAATGTATGGGGCAACCGCCTTGAAAACGACGGCTTTAACCGCTTAGTATTAATGGGTGGTTTAACAGGTCGTGAAGCCTCTATATTACGTGCCTATGCAAAATACATGCGCCAAATTGGGGTTACTTTCTCACAGACCTACATTGAGAGCACGTTTGCAAATTACCCGCATATTGCTGCGCAAATAGTTAACTTATTTGCTAAAAAATTCTCAGTAAAAAGCCCTGCAAGCCCTAAAACACTTGAAAAATTAAGTGCACAAATTTACTTAGAGCTTGAAAACGTAGCGAACCTTGATGATGACCGTATTATACGTTTATACGTAGATATGATTGTGGCAACACTGCGTACTAACTACTTCCAAAAAGATGAAACAGGTCAGTTTAAATCTTACGTGTCGTTTAAAGTACAGCCTAGCTTAATTCCTGATATGCCGCTTCCGCTGCCAGCATTTGAGATTTTTGTATACTCTCCGCGTGTAGAAGGTGTGCATTTACGTGGGGGTAAAGTTGCTCGTGGTGGCCTTCGTTGGTCAGACCGTCGTGAAGATTTCCGTACTGAGGTACTGGGCTTAGTAAAAGCACAACAAGTTAAAAACACCGTAATTGTTCCGGTAGGTTCTAAAGGTGGTTTTGTATGTAAGCAGCTACCGAGTGAACGCGAAGCCTTTATTAAAGAAGGTCAAGAGTGTTACAAGATTTTCATTCGTGGTTTATTAGACATTACCGATAACATTGAGCGTGGTGAAATTGTACCGCCAGCTAATGTAACGCGTCACGATGAAGACGACCCATACCTAGTAGTTGCANCAGCCGATAAAGGTACAGCTACTTTCTCTGATATTGCTAACGGTATTGCTAACGAATACAACTTCTGGCTAGGTGATGCGTTTGCATCAGGTGGTTCAGTAGGTTATGACCATAAGAAAATGGGCATAACAGCAAAAGGTGCGTGGGAGTCTGTTAAACGTCATTTCCGTGAAATGGATATTGACTGTCAAACTACCGATTTCACTGTGGTTGCTATTGGTGATATGGCTGGCGACGTATTTGGTAACGGCATGTTATTGTCTAAGCACATTCGCTTACAAGTCGCGTTTAACCATATGCACATATTTGTAGACCCTACACCAGATGCAGCGACCTCTTACCCAGAGCGTGAGCGCTTGTTTAACCTGCCTCGTTCATCATGGGAAGATTACAATAAAGATCTGATTTCAGCGGGCGGTGGGATTTTCTCGCGCGCAGCTAAATCGATTTCTTTAAGCCCAGAAATGAAAAAAATGCTTGGTACTAAAAAAGCAAGCATGACACCGAATGAGTTGATCAAAGCCTCATTAATGATGGAATTTGATTTACTGTGGAACGGTGGCATTGGTACTTACATTAAAAACAGCCACGAAACAGACGCTGATGTAGGGGATCGTGCAAACGATGCGCTGCGCATAAACGGTAAAGACCTTGGCGCTAAAATATTAGGTGAGGGGGGTAACTTAGGTGCAACCCAATTAGGGCGTATCGAGTTTGCAGCTAAAGGCGGGCGTGTAAATACCGACTTTATTGATAACGTAGGCGGTGTTGCGTGTTCAGATAACGAAGTAAATATTAAAATTTTACTTAACGGCTTAGTTTCGGAAGGTGATTTAACACGTAAACAACGTGATGAGTTACTTTACTCTATGACCGACGAAGTGTCTGAGCTTGTACTTAAAGATTGTTACCGTCAAACACATACATTGTCGATTACACAGTCTAAAGGTGCATCAACTCTTAAAGAGAAGATCCGCTTTATTCATGCCCTTGAAAAAGAAGGCAAGCTAAACCGTGCAATTGAGTTTTTACCAACGGATGAAGAGTTGGCAGAGCGCGCTGCAGCAGGTAAAGACCTAACACGTCCAGAGCTTTCAGTATTAGTTTCGTACGCTAAAATGGTGCTTAAAGAGTCTTTAGTAACAGATGAAATTACTGAAAACCCGTACTACCGTCAGCTACTAGTTAAGTCTTTCCCGCGTCCACTGCGTGAAAAATTTAACGACGCGATGGATAATCACCCACTGCGCAAAGAAATTATTGCAACAAAACTGGCTAACAATATCGTTAATGACATGGGCTTAAACTTCATGGTACGCATGAACGAAGAGACCGGTGCTAACGAAGCTGAAATCGCAATGTGCTACTCAATTGCGAGTGAGATTTTTGAAATGCGTGAAACCTGGTCATCAATCAGCGCGCTTGATAATAAAATCCCAGCAGCGGTTCAAACCGAAATGCTGTACCAATTACGTCGTACTGTTCGTCGTGCAACACGCTGGTTCTTACGTCATCGTAATAAGGCACAAACAATTGAACAAGCTATCGAGTTCTTTGCACCAACGTTTAAAGATTTAAGCGAAAACTTAAATACGTACATGCAAGACAAAGAACACGAATGTTTAACTGGTAAAGCAAATGAGCTAGTTGAAAAAGGTGTACCTAAGCAAATTGCTAAGCGTATTATTGACCTTTCTAGCCTGTTCTCTGTAATGGATATTGCTGAAATAGCGCATAATTCAGGCCGCAGTGTGGCGATGGTATCTAATACCTACTTTAAACTTGGCTCGCGTATGGGCTTACACTGGTTCTTAGATCAAATTACTAACCAGCCTGTTTCTAACCATTGGCAAGCACTTGCCCGTGCGTCGTACCGTGAAGAGCTTGATTGGCAACAACGTACGCTTTCTCATGTTGTGCTAAACAGCTTTGAAGGTGACGAAAACGATGTTGATAATCAAATCGATCAGTGGATGGCCAGCCAAGATCTGCTGCTACAGCGTTGGAAGCAAATGTTAGCTGAATTTAAAACCTCGCAAAGTCACGACTTTGCTAAGTTCTCAGTTGCACTGCGCGAATTAATGTTGTTAAGCCATAACTGTGATACATCAGGAAAATAATTTAGCTTTAATTGGTTATTTATTCAGTAAATAATCAGTTAATTGTTAAAATTGTTATACAATACCTCAGCCTAGTCTGAGGTATTTTTTTGTCTGTAATTTAAAGAGGAACAATTCATGTTTTACGATTTAGCCCGCCGTTTTATGTTCACCCGAGATGCTGAATGGGCACATGAGTTTGCGCTTAATAATTTACGCCGTTTTGCACACACCCCTTTAAACACAGCTTGGTCACAACAACTACAAAACAAACCCGTTAATTTTTTAGGCCTTGAGTTTAAAAACCCTGTGGGTTTGGCTGCAGGTTTAGATAAAAACGCTGAGTGTATTGATGCCTTTAGCCAAATGGGCTTTGGTTTTGTAGAAGTTGGCACGGTTACCCCGCGCCCGCAAGCAGGTAATGATAAGCCGCGCATTTTTAGATTACCGCAGTCAAATGCCATTATTAACCGAATGGGCTTTAATAATAAAGGGGTCGATAATTTAGTTAATAACGTAAAAAATGCCAAGTACACCGGTATTTTAGGTATTAATATTGGTAAAAATAAAGATACCCCAAATGAGCAAGGGAAAGACGACTACATTCATTGTATGCGTAAAGTGTTCGAGCATGCTTCGTATATTACGGTCAATATTTCATCTCCAAATACTCCAGGGCTGCGCGATTTACAATATGGCGCCGCGTTAGATGATTTACTGCAAAGTTTAAAGAATGAACAGCTTGATTTAATTGCCAAGCATAATAAGCAAGTACCTATGCTGGTTAAAATAGCGCCAGATCTTGATCAAATCCAAATTGAGCAGGTTAGTGAGTCACTATTAACTAATAAAATTGATGGCGCAATCGCAACAAATACTACGCTTGAACGTAGTGCAGTAATGGGTCAGCAATACGCCGATGAGGCGGGTGGTTTATCTGGCAGCCCAGTAAGAGAGCGCTCTACACACGTTGTTAGCGAACTTAAACGTTTAACACAAGGTAAATTACCAATTATTGGTGTAGGCGGTATTGATGATGCGCAATCTGCTCAAGAAAAGCTAAATGCAGGCGCAAATTTAGTGCAGGTTTATACTGGGTTCATCTACAAAGGGCCACAATTGGTAAAATCGATCGTTGATTCCTTATAAGGATCAGTTATGTAAGCTTTTGATCGTTCAATAAATGTTCTAAACAAATGTTTTAAAAATGGTCAAAAGCCGTTATAATCTAATATTAATGTCTTAATAAAAAATAAATTTTAAACAAGGAGGAGGCAAATGTTACAAGCAACAAAACAATGGCAGTGGATTGCATGTGCAAATAAAAACCGCTTACTACTTGATTTAAATGACGATATGCAACTATGCACACCGTATAAATTAAGACAACTCACCGACTGTGTATTTAAAAACCCGCGTTTTAGCTTAGAAGATGCTGCTTTTTATGAACAGGTATACAATTACTTAGATGGTTTTGAACTGTATAAGCCTGCACAAATTTGCCAAATTGCGCTCAATGCCACCGCTGTAAAATTTCATTTAAAACCGGTACTGGCTAAAAGTTGGTTTTTTGAAGAGTACACTGGCACCCAGCCAAGTACAGAAGCCATCGTTAAACTTACCTCAAAAGCGCAAACCGGTGAGTTTTTAATTGTTGAACATTGCCCTGATGCTTCAATTTGCCTAAACCTTAACGAAACATTCAAACTTGATGATAATTTGTCCCTTGAACAGTTTGAAGTTATCCGCGTTTTAAACAATCGTGTTCACCCGCTATTACTTGAGCAATATCACACTAAATCAGCTTAGCAAATTTACAAATCGAGCTGCGTTTATCAAGTGTTTGTCAGCCAACCTATGTTATAATCCTGCGCAATTAGCTATTAAGGGTTATTACTTTGCAATTTATCGCACTTACTTCTATCGGAATCGAAAATTTACTTGTTGATGAACTAACAGAATTAGGCGCCGTCGTGTCTAAACAAACTGTGGGTTCTGTTCGCTTTGAGGCAGATTCAACATTGGCGCAAAAGGTTTGTCTATCAACTCGTTATGCAACACGTGTGCTGATGCTTATTGAAGAAAAAGAAGGCGTTAATGATAAAGATAGCCTGTATAAATTTGCTCGTTTTCAGCCATGGCAAGAATGGTTTGGCCCTACACAAACATTTGCCGTTGATTTTAATGGTACCAACGACTCTTTAAAAAATACCCAGTTTTCAGGTTTGGTAATTAAAGATGCAATTGTTGACTACTTTAACGATTTATACGAACAACGCCCAAATGTAGATAAGCAAGATGCCAATGTGCGTGTTGTGGCGCGTTTAAACCGCCACGGTGTGGCTTTGTATATTGATTACTCGGGTCCTCGTTTATCTGAGCGCGGTTATCGCCAAGGCCAAGGTAAAGCCCCAATTAAAGAGCACTTAGCGGCCGCGATTATTAAACGCAGTGGTTGGCTTGAAAATGTAAATCAACCTTTATTTGACCCATGTTGTGGTGCCGGCACTATTTTAATAGAAGCGGCGGGCATGGCGCGTAACGAAGCACCTGGTTTATTTAGAGAAGGGTTTGCTTTTGAGCGTTTACCTAGTTTTAGAGCGGCAAAATTTAAACAACTGCGTGAAGAATTAATTGCACAAATTACCGATCCTAAATTGTGGTTAATTGGCCACGATTACGATGCGCAAGTTCTTGATAAAGCCATTGCCAATGCCGAGCGTGCAGAGCTGGGTAATGTTATTAAGTTTAAGCAAAGTGATGCAACTAAGCTTACCTCTGTTGCTAAATTACCCGGGGTGGTTATTTCTAACTTACCGTACGGCGAGCGTATTGGCTCTATGGCTGAGCTGGTAAATCTACACCGCAGCATGGGCGTGGGTTTTAAAAAGCACTTTAATCATTGGAAGCTTGCGTTATTAGGCATGGATGAAAGCCTATTTAAGCTGTTAAAACTGGTTAAACAAAAGCGTTATAAATTTAAAAACGGCCCATTAGATGTAGAACTAAATTTATATCAGTTAGATGATAAACAGGTAAGCCTGACAAGCGATGACAAACCGGCTCTTAATTTTGAAGGCTCAATGTCGTTTGCAAATCGTTTGAAAAAGAACAAACAAGGCCTGAAAAATTGGCTTAAACAAAACGAAGTACAAGCTTATCGCGTATACGATGCTGATATTCCTGAATACAATGTAGCGGTTGATATTTACGGCGACTCTGCTGTTATTTTTGAATACGCAGCACCTAAAGAAATTGACGAAAAAACATCAGAAAAGCGTCTTCAAGATGTGATTAGCTTAACTGCACAGCAGCTAAACATAGCGCCTGAAAACATTGCCGTTAAAGTGCGTAAAAAACAAAAAGGGGAAGAGCAGTACACCCCAATGGCTAAACAAAACCGTACTATGGTGGTGGAAGAATTTGGCGCTAAGTTTAAAGTAAACTTGTTTGATTACCTCGATACAGGGCTATTTTTAGATCATCGTTTAGCGCGTCGTTATATTCAGCAAAATGCAAAAGACAAACGCTTTTTAAACTTATTTGCCTACACAGGTACAGCCTCTGTGCACGCGGCATTAGGGGGGGCAAAAGCAATTACCACCGTTGATTTATCAAAAACCTACCTTAAGTGGGGCCAAGATAACTTTGCGCTAAATGATATTAGCAATACTCGCTACCGTTTTGAGCAAGCTGATTGTTTAAAATGGCTAGAATACGCACAAGGCCAATACGATTTAATCTTTTTAGACCCGCCTACGTTTTCTAATTCTAAACGAATGAAAGACGCGTTTGATGTGCAAACCGATCATATAAAATTACTTACTTGGGTTAAAAAAATCTTGAGTCCGTCGGGTACATTAATTTTTTCTAATAACAAACGTGGTTTTGTAATGGATGAAGTAGGTTTGATGGGCTTAGGGTTAAAAGCTGAAAATATTTCAGAAAAAACGTTATCACCTGATTTCAAACGTAATAAAAAAATACACAACAGTTGGTTAATTACCCATGGCTAATTATGTTTTATACCACACCGATGGCTGTCATTTATGTGAGCAAGCCGAGCAGGTTTTATTATCGGTTTTGGATAAAAGTAGTGAGCTTAAATTAATTGATATACTCACTGATGAGCAGCTAATAGCGCGTTTTCAGTTAAGTATTCCCGTATTTGAGAGCAAAAGCGGCCACCATTTGTATTGGCCGTTTGATGCACAAACAGTGCATGAATTTTTAGCGCAAGAATAAAAGAGCAGTATTTATGGATTTAATTAGAATACAAAAAGCGCAGTTAGCTTATGGTACGCACCCATTACTTGATGATGCTGATGCAGTGATAGAAAGCGGTGAGCGCGTCTGTATTGTAGGGCGAAATGGGGCGGGTAAATCTACACTTTTAAAAGTACTAGATGGCCAAGTTATTTTAGATGATGGTGAAATTAACCAGCTTGGCGGGATCAAAATATCTCGCTTAGAGCAAGATCCTCCTAAAGGAGCAAATGGCTCAGTATTCGACTATGTAGCACAGGGCATGCCTGATATTGCTAACTTGCTGATTGATTATCATCATGTGAGCACGCAGTTACAAACCGATTGTACCGACAAACTGCTAAATAAGCTTGAGCGTTTATCTAACGATTTAGAAGCGTGTGACGGTTGGCGTTTTGATTCGCGTATTCAATTAGTACTCACGCGTTTAGAGCTTAGCCCAGATGCTAAATTAGAATCGCTCTCAGGTGGTTGGTTGCGTAAAGTTGCTTTAGCACGTGCTCTTGTGAGTGAGCCTGACTTATTGTTACTTGATGAGCCAACAAACCATTTAGACGTAGACAGTGTTAAATGGCTAGAGCAGTTTTTAAAAGAATTTAAAGGCGGTATTGTATTTATATCGCATGACCGTGCGTTTATCCGTGCTGTTGCAACGCGTATTTTAGATTTAGACCGCGGTAAACTTATCTCTTACCCTGGCGATTACGCGACCTACCTTGAACAAAAAGCGCATGACTTAAAAGTAGAAGAATCACAAAATGCACTCTTTGATAAACGTTTAGCAGAGGAAGAGGCCTGGATACGCCAAGGTGTTAAAGCCCGTCGTACTCGTAACGAAGGCCGTGTACGTGAACTTAAACAGTTACGTGTTGAGCGCAAAGCCCGTGTAGAGCAAGTAGGTAAAACCGATTTTAATATTGAAACGGCTGACAGATCGGGCAAGCTAGTGTTTGAGGCAAAACACCTTAGTCATGCATTTAAAGATAAAGTGATTGCTAATGATTTTTCTACCCTTGTTATGCGCGGTGACCGAATTGGCTTAGTTGGCCCAAATGGTATTGGTAAAACTACCTTGCTTAAACTGCTGTTTGGTGATTTAGAAGCCGATAGCGGCCATGTTAAACAAGGTGTTAATTTAGAATTTGCTTACTTTGACCAATATAGGCAAAAGCTTGATGAAGAGGCCACTGTTCAAGATAACGTTGCCGAGGGTAAACAAGAGGTAATGATGGGCGGGCGTTCTCGTCATGTACTTGGTTACCTGCAAGACTTTTTGTTTCCACCAGCACGTGCGCGTACACCTGTAAAAGCACTCTCTGGTGGTGAGAAAAACAGGCTTTTACTTGCAAAACTATTTTTAAAACCCTCAAATATTTTAGTACTCGATGAGCCAACCAATGACTTGGATATTGAAACATTAGAGTTACTCGAAGAAATTATTAATCAGTATCAGGGTACTGTGCTTATAGTAAGCCATGACCGTGAATTTATTGATAATACGTGTAGTAGTGTATGGGCGTTTGAAGGTGATGGCAAAATAACTGATATGGTAGGGGGTTACACCGATTACCAAGCTTATTTAAGCTATTTAGCCGAGCAGGAAAAACAGCAACAAGCACCAAAAAAAGACGTTAAACCTGCGCCTGTAGCCGCGACAAAGCCTGAAAACAAAAGCACTAAGCTTTCTTACAAATTAAAACTTGAATTAGAGCAACTACCCAATAAAATGGAACAACTTGAAGCCGCTGTAGAAGCGCAGCAAGCTGTAGTGAGCGATCCTGACTTTTTCAAACAAGATAGCGACGTAACCACTAATGCATTGAACCATTTAGCAAAACTTGAGTCTGACCTTGAAGCCGCGTTTGAGCGCTGGGAAGAACTTGAAGAATTACAGAATCAGTAGTAAGGATTAAAATGAAATATAAATTACTCGCTGCCAGTATTTTAGCGACATTGAGTACATCTGCATTAAGTGCAACCTATGAATTAACAGAACTAGGTACTCTTGACGGCGCTAAACATTCTTACGTGACTGACGTAAGCGAAAGCGGGCACATTATTGGTACTGCCAACGGATTGTATAATTTACCAATCGATATTAGCTATATCGACTTTACCGAAAGCGTTATTGAAAATGCGTACGATAGTGAAGAGTACAACTTTGAGCTAAGTGATAAAGAAATTACTTTTACACTTGATGATATAGAAAATAACGATGCGGTTTTTAATAACGCCGATGCGCATTCATTTATGGTTAGTTTTTTAGCTGGCAGACCAACGGATTACGAGTACCAAAAATTAAGCTCGGTAGTTGGTATTAAGTTTGACGATGGCATAGCGACTGAGCAAATACTGTTTGATGAAGAGTCGGTAGATTACGATGGTTTAACGCGTTCGGTTAGTAACTTTTATAATGCGGTAAGCGAAGATGGCGTGAGCGTTGGTTGGAGTGCAGCTCCATATGATAAAGTTTTATTTACGCCAGATGATGAAGATGAAGAAGAAACATGGTTTACCCATGACTTTATTGAGCGCGGAATAGTTATTTCTGAAGATGGAACGCAAAAGGTTGAGTTAGTTCCAGACTTTGACGATTACGGCGGNACTAGCCGTGCTAACGATATTGTTAAAACAAATGACGGGTACACTGTTGTTGGTTATGTTTCAATAGGTATTCCTGAAGACAGACTTGATAATATTGAAGATAACTGTGATAACGAAGACGAGCCAACCAATACCTGTGTGGAATTATTAAATTCAAGTGTAACCACCGGCGTATTTGATGAGCGCGCGGTAAAATGGGAGCTTGATGAAGCATTTAATATCACTTCTACTGAAATACTTGGCCTTGCCTTAACGCCAGAAGAAGATGATGACTTTGCTTTTACAAGTACCGCTCTTGCGCTAAATAATAATGGCACAGTGGTGGGCTCTTCAAATGCTCGTTACTATAAAAATGACGACACTATTTTAACAATGCCTGTTTATTTTAAAAATGGTGACGTGTTTAATTTTATAGACCAAGAAGATGATTGGCTTTCTGGTAAAGCGCTTGCTGTCAATGACAACGATGTAATTGTTGGTTATGCATCAAAGCGTATTGAAACCACGATCCGTGATCAGTTTTTCTATCATGATATAAGTACTGGCAATACCGTTTTCCCTACCGGTTACTTTAATAGCTCAAGCGCTTATGGTAATGATATTAATAACCAAGGTTATGTTGTTGGTGAAGGCGAGGTGGGTACATCTGAAAACAGCCGTCGTAAAGAAGCGTTTATATATAAAATTGGTGACGATAAAATTACCAACTTAAACGATTTACTACCTTGTTACGAAACAGATGGTGAAACAGACTACGCCTACACAATGGCTGAAGCGAAAGTCATTAATGAAGACAATGAAATTTTTGGTGTAGCTACCAAAACCGTTGAAAAGCGCGATACCTTTGGTAATGTAGAAACCGATATTGAAGGTAATATTGAGTACGAAAGTGTTGCTGTTGCAGTAAAACTAACACCTATTGATGGTGAAGTAGAAGACTGTACACCAATAGAAGAAGAGCTCTATGAAAGAAGCTCAGCAAGCTTCCCTTGGTACACACTGTTATTATTGCCGCTAGTGGGCTTACGCAGAGTATTTAGATTTTAAGCTTTTTGCTTTTCATAAAAAAACCAACTTATAAAAGTTGGTTTTTTTTCGTCTATAATAAAGTGCTTGGCGTTAATTAGTTATCTCAATTTGCTTCAATAAGTCATTCTATTTGAGCACTTTAATAGTTGGCTTTATTACGTATTAGTATTTCGCGCTAACCAGGCTTTGCGCACAGAGCGTCGCCAAATAATATCAATACCTAAATAAGCAATAATTGCGGCAACAGAAGCGCATACCAGTGAGCCAATTAAAAATGCAGGTCCGATGGTAGAAAGGCTTTCTAAGAACCATGCCCAACTGGCTTCAAATGCAAAATGCTGCTCTGGTTGATTTAAAACAAGCGTACCTACAAGGTATGAGCCGTAAAATATTGGCGGCATAGTCAATGGGTTGGTAAGCCA
>NZ_AUTO01000131.1:0-6518 GCF_000498055.1 Pseudoalteromonas sp. TB51 | reverse complement strand
CCGCCATTATTTTTTGTATTAACCCAAACAACACAGGTAAAACGCACGCGAAAAGCGCCGCTAAATATGGCTTTATATTTGGCTTAGGCTGGTTTGGCGCGGGTATTAGCTGGGTGCACGTATCTATTGCCACCTTTGGCGGCATGCCGCTTATAGCGTCGCTCTCGTTAATGACTTTACTGTGCTCATATTTAGCCCTGTTTCCAGCACTCGCGTTTTGGGCTGCAACTCGCTTTGCAAGTGGCCCTAAAAGCATGGGGGCACTTCTAATTGCCAGCATAGCCATTAGTGAATACTTACGTGGACACTTACTGACTGGCTTTCCGTGGCTAAGTTTTGGCTATACACAAACAGATGGCCCGCTTAGGCTGCTTGCCCCTTATATTGGCGAATTTGGCTTAACGCTTACCTGTGTTGCCATTGGTTTTGCCCTTTACAGGCTCACCCAAAAAGATTTTAAAACCCCATTAATAAGCGCAGCCGCTTTAGCGTTACTTATTATTGGCGCATTAAATACCGGTAATAATCACTACTCTGGCAAAGAAATGTCGACCTTATTGGTGCAAGGTAATATTAAACAACACCTGCGCTTTGAACCCAGTGAGTTTTGGACCACCATGAGCAAGTACCAAGACCTAACACGCCCACATTGGGATGCCGACCTAGTGGTATGGCCCGAAGCCGCCGTGCCCGAAATAGAAGCCCTTGCCGACACGTACTTAGCCAATTTAGACAGCGCGGCCTCGTTTAATAAAACCGCATTAGTTACCGGTATTGTTGACTACCAGCTCGACACCAAAACCATTTACAACACCCTTATTGTGGTAGGTAATAAAGAGCACAACGACGAGCACGGCCATTATCGCTACCTAGACAAAAACCGTTACCGTAAGCACCAGTTGTTACCTATCGGCGAATTTGTACCATTTCAGGATATATTGCGCCCTATAGCGCCATTGTTTGATTTACCTATGTCATCGTTTACCCGTGGCGATAGAGTGCAAAACAACCTACGCGCCAATGGCTTTAACCTGCTACCTGCCATTTGCTACGAAATAGTATTTTCCGATTTAGTACGCGGTAATTACCAAAGCGACTCTGACTTGCTGTTTACCGTAAGTAACGATGCCTGGTTTGGCGATTCAATTGGGCCATTACAACACATGCAAATAGCCCGCATGCGCGCATTAGAATTACAACGCCCGCTGGTACGTGTTACCAACAATGGCGTAAGCGCCGTATACGACCCACTAAGCCACACTCAGCAAACCATGCCACAGTTTGAAGCCGCGACCATGAAAGCCGATATAAAGCTTATACAAGGCGACAGCGTGTACAGTCAATACGGAAACGTCTTTGTGTGGGGGGTTGTGTTGCTGCTGGGAGTTGGTGGGTTTGCCGGTAGATTTAGAAAGTGAATTAAGCTGATAGCTTACAATAATTAACTATCAGCTATTTATACACTCAATATAAGCAGTTTTTATAACTTTAGTGAAGCTATGGTTTTATCAACCACTATATGTAATTCCGCTTTAGTGTGATTATATTCAACTAAATCTAAGCCATCCCAAATATTAAACCTATTTTGGATATATTTTTTATAGTATAGGTTATCAGCTAGCCTTTCTTCTAATAGTTCTAGTTCACGGCTTCTATAAGTGGAGTATTTCAGCTTCTTTGAAATAAAGAATAATACGTCCTGCAATGCCTCTATCAAAGTTTTTACTTCATCATAGCTAATTAAGTAATTAATACTTAAGTGGGCTCCAGCTTCCATTGCTCGCATGTGTTGAGCCTTATATTCAGACCAAATATTACTTAACTCTTCTATTAATCTCTGGTTCTCAATAGCAATATCTTCTAATTCACATTCTTCTAAATGATTAGAAAAAACACCTGTTTTACTATCTTTAAAGCCAGATGTAATAGAATGATAATTTGATGAAATCATCACGAAATTGCTACCTAAAAACCCCTTAACTTTAGGTAGTGAGTTTGTAATTATGCCTACTCTTTCATTTAAACCTCTTTGCCGTAAATATTCATGCCTAGCGTAAATAAGGGCTATTAAAGCTATAACACCACCCAAAAAACTTCCGAAGTTTGCGAACTTTTGTCCTAATCCATAATCACCAAAGAAAATGGTAATAGTACCTACAATAAGAAAAATAATAGCAACTATATAAATGTAAAATTCCCAGTACGGAGATTTCAAATCATCCATATATTTATCTAATTTCTTAAACATTGATGAACTCCCCTTGCTTTTTTAATTACGTACCAAGCCTAACTAGCTGCTTCGTACAGAAGGTTTCTTAGTCCATAATACCAACTAAGCGCAGCGACTGTGCCATGAGTTTCACCTTTAAAGTAACGTTGATTAATAATTAGATTATTGCTTGGGTGCGCTTTTAACTTTTTAGCAAACGCTACACCCCATTGATAATTTGCTTTACCAATTTCGCCAAACGCTTCGTCATTATTTGCAAAGGTAAAATATACATTGCCATTAAGCGGCTTATTTATAAGTTGTTTCTCATCAAAATAACGGTTTAGGTAGTTATTATCCCACAGGTAGGTTGCATCAATTATTAAGTAATCTGTAAATAGCGCATGGTTGCTAAGCAATACATAGCTGGCAAACAAGCCACCGAAGGACTCACCTATTAATACGCGTTTAGTTGATGTTCGGTAATTTTTATTAATGAGTGGGATAAGTTCTTTTTCAAAAAAGGCACTGTAATTTGCGGCGTTGCCAATATTTTCAAACTTTTCAAGAAGCTCACCGTTAAATGTCCAATCAACATTGGTTGGGGTAAAATCCCGCTCTCTTATCGCATTTTGACTATTAGGAATGGCTACTATAATTGCTTGTTGTATTTGCTTCTCNAAGCCGCTGAGTACTAAGTGCCTCGACTAGCCCGGCTACGGCTTTTAGATGTGTTTGGTCACCATCGAGCAAGTAAATAACTGGGTATACTTGATTGGGATTTTCATTGTAGCTTGGCGGTAAATAAACGCTAAAACTGCGTTGTTCATTTAAAATAACAGACTTAAGCTGATAGGTTTTGGCTAAAGTAATAGGCTCTGAGGCATTTACATTTATTGTAAAAAATAAATATAAAAATATTATTGATAAGACTTTCATACATATCCTTGTATTAAATTAATAGCAAACCAAGAAGAAGCGCCCTTCTTTCAACAATCAAAACACCGCTTTTATTGCTAAGCTATTCCTTAGTTCTTGAGGCTAACTTTTTATATATTGCATCTTTATCGCGTTTACCAATTGCGAGTACATACACCACAACTTCGTCATCAATAACTTCGTAAGCAAGGCGATACCCTGCCGTACGCAATTTTATTTTATAAACATTATCAAAGCCGCGTAATTTAGAGGCTGGGACATGCGGATTATCTAAGCGCTCAGCAAGTTTCTTTTTAAACTGGCTTTTAAGTGGTGGCGCAAGTTTTTCCCACTCTTTTAAGGCTGCTGGTAAAAACTTTAACTTATAAGTCATCTATACTAACTTCAACCGCTTGAGATAAATCGCCTCTGCGGCTCTCAACAACTTTAGTTAGTTCATAATCATCCAATTGTTCTATAAGTTGCTCATACATTTGTGCAGGCACCAAGTAAGCTGCAGGCTTATTATGATTTAATATGGCTATTGCAGCGCCATCAGCTTCATTTAAAAGCGCGGTTGGGTTTTTTTTAAGTTCTGAAATACTTGCCGAACAATCAGCTAAAACCTGTCTCATATAACACCTATAAAGAACTAAATTAAGACCTTATTTTAGCCCTTTTTTTATCTAAAGCTATATATTTTATAATTGCTTATTTTCTAAGTAGTTTTTACAGTCTCTTGTACCGTTTGTGCATTTACAACCTGGTTCACACTGCCCTGAATAACCACCGTCGCTGATATTTTATCTTGAATAGCTTGCCTGTTTGGGTCCCAGTACACTTGTAAGAAGCCTAATAAACCTGTTGCAAAACCGGCGCCGTATCCACCGTATCTGCCAAAACAATCAAGCATACCTAGTGGCTCNCGCCATTTAGTGAGACCACCCGAATATTACATACTTTTTTACCTGGGGTTTGTCCGCGCCATAATAACGAGAACAACGTAAAGTATACGGCCGCCCAACCAAAACCAAGGCCTAGGTCTTGAATAATGCCTTTACCCCACTGCAAAATGCTGGTGACAGGTTTGGTTTGCTCGCTTTTAGTTTCAGCTTTTTCAGTGATATTGCTTTTATGAGTTACTTCGTCCGAAATACTTTCTAGCTCTGTCTCATTATTTTTAAAATCATCTGCCGCAACGGGCTCATCATCAGCTATAGCCATTAAGTGCAATAATGTGCGCGTAACTTCAATCCCTCCTACATTTTCCATTTCATCAAGCGCTGGTAATTGGCCAACTAAATTAGCTCGAGCAACGCTTTGGCAAGCATCATCGCAGTTTTTATCGTCGTCTGTTTGCGTTAAATAGGTGCGTATTATTGCTTTATCATGCTCGCTTAGCTCATCGTTTTGCTGTGTTTTTTCTAGTTGAGGTGTTTGTATAGCGGTATCGCCTTCAAAAAAATCAATCGCTAACGAGAGTACAGTTAGTGAACTTACAAATAAAAAGCTCGCGGCAAAAAGCTTTAAGGCTCTGCGCCAAAACGACGACATTTTTGGAAGATATTGCTGCGCAGTGCCTTTATAAAAAGCCATTGCAGCCACAAAGGCAATTAAAGTGGCGCTTAGCTTAGCGGCCATAAATATTAAAGTGACATCAATAGTCATCGCCAATGCACGTTTAATGGGGCTCGCTAATGGAAGACCTAATAACGCTTGGTCAATTTTAAAGGCATACGGAGTGATCACGTCTTTGGTTTCAGAGTCTGATAACGCGAGTTGCTCTATCTCTTTGGTTTTCATTTTTATTTTTATGTTTTTAAAATGGGTAAGCTATTTAACTTACGCGCTTTTTATTTTTATATCAATCCGCTTAATTAAGTGATCTATTTTGCGAATTGGTATTAGCTCAAGTTAAAGCTATTGATTTACCAGCATAAATAAAGGGCTGTATACATGCAGCCCTTAAAATACTTTATTTATAATAATTAAGCGGTTGGGTAATCGGTATAGCCTTGCTCTGCGCCACCAAATAAGGTGTCGGGGTTGTGGCTATTTAGCGGTTTACCTTGCTTTAAACGTGCAGGTAAATCTGGGTTAGACACAAACGGGCGACCAAAGCCAATCATGTCGGCCCAGCCTTGTGCTAGGGCTTCATCGGCACGTTCTTTAGTGTACTTACCTGCATAAATTAATACGCCGCTGTACGCTTTACGAATAGCCTGTTTAAACTCAACACTCATTAAAGGGGCATCATCCCAGTCGGCTTCAGCAATGTGCATATAGCCCACGCCAGCGTCGTTTAGTGCTTGAGCAACGGCTAAATATGTTTGCTCTGGGTTATCATCAACCGTGCCGTTAAGCGTGGTAAGTGGTGCAAGCCTTACACCTACTTTTTGACTACCAATTTCATCGCTTACTGCATTTACAACCTCTGTTAAAAAACGCAGACGATTTTGCACACTGCCGCCATATTCATCAGTACGGGCATTTGATTGCGAGTCTAAAAATTGGTTAATTAAATACCCGTTAGCAGCGTGTAGCTCTATGCCATCAAAGCCTGCGTCTACTGCATTTTTAGCCGCTTGGCGAAATTCGCCTAGTACATTTTCAATATCTTGCTTGCTCATTTCACGCGGTAACTGAGTCTCAACAAAGCCAGGTTCGCCGTTAGTATCTACAAATACTTTTACGTCTTTTGCAGCAATGGCCGATGCTGATATAGGCTGNCACCGCCTGTGTTATCGCTGTGTGTTACGCGCCCTACATGCCAAAGCTGCGCAAACATAACACCACCAGCATCGTGCACTTTGTTGGTCACCGTGCGCCAACCTGCTACTTGCTCGTTTGTGTAAATACCTGGTGTCCAGGCATAGCCTTTACCCAGCTCACTTATTTGTGTGCCTTCGCTTACTATTAACCCAGCACTTGCTCGCTGCGCATAATAAGTGGCCATTAAATCATTGGCAATGTCGCCAGGCTGCGTTGAGCGCGAGCGAGTCATTGGTGGCAAAACAATACGGTTTTTTAAAGTTTTACCTGCAAGTTCTATGGGTGAGAAAAGTAACGTCATAATGCCTCCTAAGTTTGATGGCGCTCATAATAGCGCAGCTATATAAATTCAAAAATAGCAAAAAACACAAAATAGCTTTGTTGTATTTGCAAAAGTGTCTGCTTATTCTTCTGCTAAGCATTACATACAAACTATTTAAAAAGTGATGCTAGTGCTAGAAAATTTAATTGATACAATATAACATACCAATAAATACCTATTAGTAAGTAAAATTAAATGATCAATAAACTGCCCGTCACAGTGTTATCAGGCTTCTTAGGCTCAGGTAAAACAACCGTACTTAGCCATATTCTTAATAACCGACAAGGAAAAAAAGTG
>NZ_AUTO01000130.1:0-3282 GCF_000498055.1 Pseudoalteromonas sp. TB51 | reverse complement strand
GCTGTTATAGTCAACGATATGAGCGAGATAAACATAGATGCAGCCACAATTAAAAACGATGTGTCGCTCAATCACAGCAACGAAAAACTCGTCGAAATGAGCAACGGCTGTATTTGCTGCACCCTACGAGAAGATTTACTTGTTGAAGTGGGTAAACTTGCCAAAGATGGCCGTTTTGATTATCTCGTCATTGAATCAACAGGCATTTCAGAACCTCTACCGGTTGCCGAAACATTTACCTTTGCCGACGAAAATGGTTTTTCTCTTGGTGATGTTGCCACCCTCGATACCATGGTAACCGTGGTTGATGCGGTTAACTTTTTAACCGACTACGAACAAGCAAACGATTTACAAGATACTGGCGAATCGTTAGGAAAAGACGACGAGCGAAGCGTGGCCGACCTACTTGTTGACCAAGTTGAATTTGCCGACGTTATTTTAATTAGCAAAACTGATTTAGTCACCAATGAACAGCTCAATAAGCTTATTGCCATTTTAAATACGCTTAATACTCAAGCTAAAATGATTCCTATATCAAACGGCAATATTAATATTAACGAAGTGCTCAATACGGGCTTATTTAATTTTGCACGCGCCCAACAAGCGCCGGGTTGGCTTAAAGAAATGCGTGGTGAACACATTCCCGAAACCGAAGAGTATGGTATTAGCAGCTTTAATTATACGGCGCGCCGCCCATTTAACCCTGAGAAGTTTTATCACTTTTTGCACAACACCGAGCAATTTGGCAAGCTCATTCGCTCTAAAGGGTATTTTTGGCTCGCAACGCGCCCTTTATTTTGCGCGCAGTGGAGCCAAGCCGGCGGTATAGCTCATTACGGATTTGCTGGCATGTTTTATAAAGCAATTCCTAAAAAAGACTGGCCCACAGAGCCCGAGCTACTTGCTGATATAAACAGTAAATGGGTAGAGCCCTTTGGTGATATGCGTCAAGAACTTGTATTTATTGGCCAGTCGTTAAATAAACAAGCCATGATTGAGGCGCTTGATGACTCCCTACTGCCAGAAGAAGCTGTGCTTAAAGGTAAGGATTTTTGGAAAACCTATAACGACCCGTTTCCTATTTGGGAGGAAGTGTAATGAATGCCCTAGCTCCAATAACGACACAAATAAAACCCACTGAGCAACTCCACCGAAGAGCAGCTAAAGACAGTAACGCCAATGTATTGCCACACATTTATGACCAAAACACTAACATCGTTATTTGGCAAAGAGACCTTGAACAAGTATTAACAAATGCCGTTAAAGCACTCATTAGCACTAATGCCATAAAACCACTTGAGCTTGCGGTATCACCCGATGATGCGTTTGATAAGTTAGTTACTGCACTTAAACCAGATGATAATAACCGCGATGAAACTGATGCGCTGTGTAAAGACATAGCATTATTAGTTGAAATGTTTTGCTGCCTATTTGATTTAAAACACGCCGGTTTAAGACTAAAAATATTAGATAAACCTATGTGCCCGCGTTTTCATGTAGACAAAATTCCGTGCCGATTAGTGACAACTTACCAAGGCGTTGCAACGCAGTGGTTAAATCACAGCGATGTAGACCGCTCAAAGCTTGGAACTGGTAATTTAGGTAAGCCCGATGAAGAGTCTGGCTTATTTAAAAGCCTAAATAATATTAATCAACTCCAGCAAGGCGATGTTGCGCTACTTAAAGGCGAGTACTGGGATGAAAACGAAGGCGCAGGGCTTGTGCACCGCTCTCCACCGGTGGCTGCAAACGAGCAACGCTTGTTGCTCACCCTCGATTTTATTTAAAATTTGTTATGGTGATAAACGCTGCACTAATGGGCGTTTATCACCCTCGCGATTACTTCGTACAACCCTTGTGTATTTACCGGTTTAGAAACAAAATCATCCATGCCTACACTTAAACAGCGCTGCTTGTCATCTTCATAGGCGTTTGCGGTAATAGCAACAATGGGCACATGTGCCTTTGTGTTTACCTCGTTAGCCCGTATTGTTTGGGTGCACTCGTAGCCATCCATATTAGGCATTTGGCAATCCATTAAAATTAAATCAAAGCGATTACCTTCAAGTACTTTTAGCGCTTCTATGCCATCGGTTGCCATCACTAAGTTTACCTTTGTAGGCTCTAGCATTTTTGCAATTACTTGGCGGTTAATGGGGTTATCTTCAACCAGTAAAAGTGTTTTATCACTTAAATTAGGCAACGACTTCGCCTGTTTAACGGGCTCTGGTTTGTTGGACTGTGCTTTAGGTGCACTTACGTAAAATTTAAGTACGCTGCCTTTGCCTGGTTCGCTGTTGAGGGTAATTTCACCCTGCATTTTTTTAATTAACCCTTGGCTAATTGCTAAACCTAAGCCTGTGCCACCATACTTACGTGCCACACCTACATCTGCTTGCGTAAACTCACTAAATAACAACGACTGCTGATCTTTTTCAATACCAATGCCGCTATCGGCTACGCTTATTAAAAGTTGCTCGTTTTCGTAATCAAACGATAAACGCACAAAACCACGCTCGGTAAACTTATACGCATTAGATAGCAAGTTAATAATGACTTGGTTTAAACGTAGGTCGTCTACTTTTACGCAACCTGGCAGCCTGTCGCTTTGACTAACAATAAACTCGACGTGATCAGAACTTACAATGGGAGAAAACAACGACTTTATATTGGCAATAAACGGCGCAAGGTTAGTCGCCCGAGGGCTAATTTCCATGGCGTTAGCTTCTATTTTAGAAAAATCTAAAATATCGTTTAAAATTTTCAGTAAATTTTGTGCGCTTTTTTGCTGCGTATTTAATAGCTCCCGCTGCTCATCGGTTAATGAATTATCGCGCAATAAAACCTCTCCCATGCCTAAAATACCGTTCATAGGGGTGCGTAGCTCGTGGCTCATATTGGCTAAAAATTGCGACTTAGCAACATTGGCTAAATTAGCCCTATTTACCGCTTTTTTAAGCTCTGTGGTTTGCTCTGCTACTTTGCCCTCTAGCTGCTGATTAAATTCGCTCAGCTGGGTATTTAACCCTTGGTTTCTGATATTAGAGGCTTGTAGGTTTTCTATTGAACGCTGCAGCGCATTAGCTAGTAATTCAAATTGCTGTTGCAGTTGCAATACCTCATGCCAGCTTGAGTCTGTATTAAACTTATGTGTTTTGGTTTTACCAAAGCTTTGCATTAGCGTAGTTAAGCTAGTGATTGGCTGCACTAATAAATTAGCAAGTTGGTGTATAAAAATAACCACCATAAGCATCAATATCGCACTTAACAAAATAGTGGGTA
>NZ_AUTO01000129.1:0-10456 GCF_000498055.1 Pseudoalteromonas sp. TB51 | reverse complement strand
TTATACCGAATCGTACCCCAAACCGACACAGGTGGTCAGGTAGAGAATACTAAGGCGCTTGAGAGAACTCGGGTGAAGGAACTAGGCAAAATCGTACCGTAACTTCGGGAGAAGGTACGCTCCTATCTGTGATGAGACTTGCTCTCTAAGCGGACGGGAGCCGCAGTGACCAGGTGGCTGGGACTGTTTATTAAAAACACAGCACTGTGCAAAATCGCAAGATGACGTATACGGTGTGACACCTGCCCGGTGCCGGAAGGTTAATTGATGGGGTTAGTTTTCGGACGAAGCTCTTGATCGAAGCCCCGGTAAACGGCGGCCGTAACTATAACGGTCCTAAGGTAGCGAAATTCCTTGTCGGGTAAGTTCCGACCTGCACGAATGGTGTAACCATGGCCACGCTGTCTCCACCCGAGACTCAGTGAAATTGAAATCGCAGTGAAGATGCTGTGTACCCGCGGCTAGACGGAAAGACCCCGTGAACCTTTACTACAGCTTGGCACTGAACATTGAACCTACATGTGTAGGATAGGTGGGAGACTTTGAAGCAGCGACGCTAGTTGTTGTGGAGTCGTCCTTGAAATACCACCCTTGTAGTTTTGATGTTCTAACGTTGGCCCCTGAATCGGGGTTACGGACAGTGCCTGGTGGGTAGTTTGACTGGGGCGGTCTCCTCCCAAAGAGTAACGGAGGAGCACGAAGGTTGGCTAAGTACGGTCGGACATCGTACGGTTAGTGTAATGGTAGAAGCCAGCTTAACTGCGAGACAGACACGTCGAGCAGGTACGAAAGTAGGTCATAGTGATCCGGTGGTTCTGAATGGAAGGGCCATCGCTCAACGGATAAAAGGTACTCCGGGGATAACAGGCTGATACCGCCCAAGAGTTCATATCGACGGCGGTGTTTGGCACCTCGATGTCGGCTCATCACATCCTGGGGCTGAAGTCGGTCCCAAGGGTATGGCTGTTCGCCATTTAAAGTGGTACGCGAGCTGGGTTTAGAACGTCGTGAGACAGTTCGGTCCCTATCTGCCGTGGGCGTTTGAGAATTGAGAGGGGTTGCTCCTAGTACGAGAGGACCGGAGTGAACGAACCGCTGGTGTTCGGGTTGTCATGCCAATGGCATTGCCCGGTAGCTACGTTCGGAACTGATAAGCGCTGAAAGCATCTAAGCGCGAAGCAGGCCTCGAGATGATTTCTCACTAGACTTTTAAAGTCTCTGAAGGGCCGTTGAAGACTACAACGTTGATAGGCAAGATGTGGAAGTGGTGTGAGCCATTAAGCTAACTTGTACTAATTACCCGTGAGGCTTAACCATACAACGCCAAACGCGTTTTGTGACAGAAACAAGCGACAGAAGTTAATAGCTAGAGTAGATAGATACTTAGACTTAAAAAATATTATCAGATATTTTCCAAATTTAGTTGGTACGTGAAAACGGACTGACACCCTAATTTGCTTGGTAACCATAGCGTTTTGGACCCACCTGACCCCATGCCGAACTCAGTAGTGAAACGAAACAGCGCCGATGATAGTGTAGTATTTGCTATGTGAAAGTAGGACATTGCCAGGCTCCAAATAAAAGAAACCCGTTGCAGCGATGTGACGGGTTTTTTGCTATCTGGGATTTAATAAATAGCCAAGTGCTCATGCCAAGCTCAGTATTCAAACAAAACAGCTCGAAGGCGAGCCCCGACGCAGTGATAATGTCCCATTTGCTATGTGACTCTCTACCGCTGTGGGCACTACGACATTGCCAGGCTTCAAATACAAGAAAGCCCGACTCGTAAGAGCCGGGCTTTTTTACGTCTGCAGAAAAGTGAAATGCGGACAATTAATGCACACTCATCTACTTCTAGAATGTAGGTCGGGCGAGCGTAGCGACTCCCGACACAAAAGAGGCGAGCTTTTTTACGTCCGCAGAAAAGTAAAAATACTTTCCAGATTTTATTCGCACAGTCTCCACCACCTCCGTAGCGTGGGTTGAGTATCACGAAACCCGCGGCAAAAGCCCACTACAGAACTCACACTCTTTGTACTAAAGCCTTCAATTTCAGTTTTAATAGCTGTTTAGCATGCTAAATCCGCTATTGAAAAGTGCTCTTTTATCCCAAGCTATAGTTATAGAGCATCTACACACTTATTTATGGCGAGTTTTTATGTTAAATAAACAAAGGCATATTTACACAAAAGAGCAGATTCGCTCTTATGAGGGAGAGGCGGCTAAGCAATGTGGAATAGATTTATTTACTTTAATGCAGCGAGCGGGAGAGGCAGTATACAAGCAGTGGCAGTCTTTTAACGCTAAGCTTACTTTGATTATTGTAGGTAATGGCAATAATGCGGGTGATGCTTACATAGCCGCGTGTTTAATTAAGGACTCTGGTGCAGAGGTTAAAGTTTGCGCTATAGATCCTGTAAAAACACTCAGTGGTGACGCTGCTAAAGCAAAGCAGTTATGGCTTGATACTGGTGGCATAGTTAACGAGTTTGCAAAGAGTGATTTAGATTACTGTGACTGTGTGATTGATGGGTTACTAGGTACTGGGCTTAATTCACCTGTTCGCGAAAATTATTGTGAGATTATTACCGCCATCAACCAAAGCGAAAAGCCTGTTTTAAGTATTGATGTTCCCTCAGGGATTGATGCAAATACAGGTGAAGTATTAGGTGCAGCTATTCAGGCAACAAAAACGGTTACTTTTATTGCAACTAAACAAGGCCTTTCTACAGGGACAGGTAAACAGCATGCCGGTGAGTTGATTCTCGATGAATTAGCAATTGAAGATACTTTTAGTCAACTCGCTTCACCTTGTGCTCACTTGATAAATATAGATAGCTTTAAACGCTTGGGCTCTCGGGCTGTAAATAGCCATAAGGGCAATCATGGCAAGTTATTATGCGTAGGGGGCAACCAAGGTACTGCGGGTGCAATCCGGCTCAGTAGTGAAGCTGCGCTACGAGCAGGCGCGGGGATGGTGAAGGTTTATACGCACCAAAGCTCTATTATGCCAATAAGCATAGGTAGGGCAGAATTAATGGTCATGAGTGAAAACCTTGAACAGGCTTTAGAGTGGGCAAGTTGTGTAGTACTTGGCCCTGGACTTGGGCAGGATGAATGGGCTAAAAAAACGTTTTGCACTGTAATGCACTATTGCCAAGAGCACAATACGCCGCTTGTACTTGATGCTGATGCACTTAATTTATTAGCTGAAAATGCAAGTGCTTATACATTGGCTCAATGTATCCTTACTCCGCACCCTGGTGAGGCGGCTCGGCTCATTAGCAAAAACACCTCTGAAATAGAGTCAAATAGGTTTGGAAGCGTGCGACTATGCGCAAAACGGTATAATGCTACTTGCATATTAAAAGGCGCTGGCTCTTTAATTGATAACGGTAAAAACACTTGGGTGTGTGAAAATGGCAACGCAGCACTTGCCGTTGGAGGGAGTGGCGACGTACTTACAGGTATTATTGGTGCATTGCTTGCTCAAGGGCTTAGTATCGATGAAGCAGCGCGATACGGGGTAACTCTTCATGCTAGAGCAGGTGAGGTTGCGGCTGAAGAGCAAGGGCAGCGTGGCATGCTACCCTCGGATTTATTTCAAATAGTCAGGTCGTTAATCAACTAAGTATTTAGCTCTGTTGAATAAGATCCCATTTGTTACCATAGAGATCTTCAAATACGGCCACCGTACCGTAAGGCTCATTACGAGGCTGCTCATGAAATACTACGCCATTTTCTAGCATGCTTTCGTAGTCGCGCCAACAGTTGTCAGTGTTTAAAAATAGCCATACACGGCCACCTGCTTGATTGCCAACAGCGTTAAACTGCTCAGGCTCTGTGGCTTGTGCAAGTAATATATGTGTGCCGTTTGAGTTGGGTGGGGTTATTAACACCCAGCGTTTTCCATCACCTAAATCCGTATCTTCCACTAATTCAAAGCTTAATTTTTTTGTATAAAATGCGATTGCTTCGTCATAGTCTTTTACAACAAGAGCAATACTACCTATATGCTGCTTTGGCATAACTTAAAAACCTAGAGTTGTTTTATGTTTGTGTATTTTCACATATCAATACAGGGATGAATAGTATAGGTAAATGTTTATTAAAGCTTATTTTGAGGGGGTTGTACGTTATACATTGGCTTCGCATATAGGGTTAGTAGTAAAAAGGTTCACTCTATTTTAAACCTTAGAGCATGCTTAAAGCGTCCTTAAAGAGTGTTTTAATTTACGTAGCTAAACTGGCTTACTCATCTTCATTAGTAGGGTCGTCACCTGAGTCTTCTTTTCGTTTACGCTGCTCTTGCTTGGCCTTTTGAACATTTTCATAAGTAGGGGGTGGAATAGGCATAAGTGAAATTAGTGGAAAAAATGCTAAAAATAAATACGCCCCTTTAGACATGCTCTTACCCCATATAACGAGCTTAAGCATAATCCAAGCAATAAATACCACTAACCCTGTTATAAGTGAAACCAAAATAAAGAAGATGATTATTTCATTATTATTAAGCAAATCCTTTTACCTTCAATCCAATAACTCATGGTATAGATTTGGAGATAAATTAAGCAATAACAATAGGCTTGTACTAAAAAGCAAAAACCCAGCCGAAGCTGGGTTTTTATATAAGCAAGGTGCTTAAAGGAGGATGATTACATCATTCCGCCCATGCCACCCATTCCGCCCATGCCACCCATATCAGGGGCACCAGCAGCTTCTTCTTTAGGGATTTCAGCAACCATTGCTTCGGTAGTGATCATTAGACCCGCAATCGAACCTGCAAATTGTAGTGCAGAGCGCGTTACTTTAGTTGGATCTAGGATACCCATTTCAAGCATGTCGTTGTATTCGCCAGAGGCTGCGTTGTAACCGTAGTTACCTTCGCCACCTTTAACAGCGTTTATTACTACCGACGCTTCGTCGCCTGCATTTGTTACGATTTGACGAAGTGGTGCTTCCATCGCACGAAGTGCAACTTTAATACCGTGGTTTTGGTCTTCGTTGTCGCCAAGTAGCTCAACTAGCTTGCTAGCAGCACGTACAAGAGCAACACCACCACCAGGTACTACGCCTTCTTCAACCGCTGCACGAGTTGCATGTAATGCATCTTCAACACGGTCTTTTTTCTCTTTCATTTCAATTTCAGTCGCTGCGCCTACTTTAATTACTGCAACACCGCCGGCAAGTTTAGCCATGCGCTCTTGTAGTTTTTCTTTATCGTAGTCAGACGTTGCTTCTTCAATCTGTGCTTTAATTTGAGCAACACGGCCGTTAATGCCATCTTCTTCACCCGCACCATCAATGATAGTTGTATCATCTTTAGTGATTACTACACGCTTAGCAGTACCTAGGTCTTCGATAGTTGCTTTTTCAAGCTCTAAACCAATTTCTTCAGAGATAACAGTACCGCCAGTTAATACGGCGATATCTTGTAGCATTGCTTTACGACGGTCGCCAAAACCAGGGGCTTTAACTGCTGATACTTTAACAATACCGCGCATGTTGTTAACTACAAGCGTTGCAAGTGCTTCGCCTTCTAGGTCTTCAGCAATGATTAATAGTGGCTTGCTTGCTTTAGCAACGGCTTCTAATGTAGGTAGTAACTCACGAATGTTAGATACTTTTTTATCTACAAGTAGAATGAACGGGTTGTCTAGCTCAACAGCGCCTTTTTCAGCGTTATTGATAAAGTACGGAGATAGGTAACCACGGTCAAACTGCATGCCTTCTACAACATCTAGTTCGTTCTCTAGCGATTGACCTTCTTCAACAGTAATAACACCTGTGTTACGGCCTACTTTTTCCATTGCTTGTGCAATGATGTCGCCAATTTCTTTATCAGAGTTAGCTGAAATAGTACCTACTTGAGCAATAGCTTTAGTATCAGCACATGGTACAGATAGCGCTTTAAGCTCTTCTACTGCAGCGATAATTGCTTTATCAATACCGCGCTTAAGATCCATTGGGTTCATACCCGCAGCAACCGCTTTAAGACCTTCGTTTACAATAGATTGCGCAAGTACAGTTGCGGTAGTAGTACCGTCACCCGCTGCATCATTTGCTTTAGATGCAACTTCTTTCACCATTTGTGCACCCATGTTTTCAAACTTGTCTTCAAGTTCGATTTCTTTTGCTACAGATACACCATCTTTAGTGATCACTGGAGAGCCAAATGATTTATCTAGTACTACGTTACGGCCTTTAGGACCTAAGGTCACTTTTACTGCGTTTGCTAGGATATTTACGCCTGTTAGCATTTTACCGCGTGCGTCACCTGCAAAAAGTACTTCTTTTGCTGCCATCTTTAATTTCCTCTAAATTCTTAAATGTTTGTTAAACGAAAAGTAGGGTTAGCCTACAATGCCTAAAATGTTGTCTTCACGCATGATCAGGTACTCTTGACCTTCGATCTTTTCAGTTTTTTCAACATATGAGCCAAATAACACAGTGTCACCGGCTTTTACTTCTAAAGCTCTAACGTCACCGTTATCTAGAACGCGACCATTGCCAACAGCAATAACTTCTCCGCGAGTTGATTTTTCAGCTGCAGAGCCAGTTAATACAATACCGCCAGCAGACTTGGTTTCTTCTTCTAGACGCTTAACGATTACGCGATCTTGTAAAGGACGAATGTTCATTTTTTTAGTTCTCCTAACAGTTTCTGAACAGTACAGAAAAAAGCTTTTCTAATTTGCATTCATTAATGGGGGTAGAGTGTAAAATTCCAAGAGAAAAATCGATAAATTTTTAATCTTTTCTCTCATACTCGCCATCAATGGTAGTTGGTTTATTTACATGCTGTTGTTCTTGCTGCGAATGTGGGTGTTGTGTAAAGGCCGAAGAGCCTTGCTGTGCACCTGTGCTCATGCGTACCGTTGCCTGACTAGCAAGGCCTGCAGCAAGTTTATTGCGTATTGAGGGGGTTAATAATAGTAGGCCGAATACATCGGTCATAATGCCTGGGGTTAGCAATAAAACACCCGCAATGATCACGCAAATACCGGTAAATAATTCTTTAGCTGGCATTTGTCCTTGGGCCATTTGGCTTTGTGCATTTTGTAAAGCACCCATACCTTGTTGTTTAACCATTCTGGCGCCCAAAATAGCCGTAACAATCACTAGGGCTATAGTCGCAAACCCACCAATTACATCGCTAACCTGTATTAGTAGCGCAATTTCGATGATAGGAATGATAATAAACAACACAAATAAAAATCTAAACATAGGGCTCTCTAAATAATGGCACTCAAAAGAGTGGATGAAATATAAGTGAGGGTGAAAGGGTCTATTTTCAAGGTTGAGCTTAAAGTGATTAATAATTGCTTAATATCTACAATTATTCATCGCCTACACATTACACTAGCTATCAGATACTATTGCATTAGTTCCCTATAAATTAGTAAAGGTTAATTATGACTACGCAATTTAAATTGATATTTACCACGTGCAAAGATGAGGCTGAAGCACGCACTTTAGCAAAAGCACTTGTAGCGCAAAAATTAGCGGCGTGTGTAAATATTTTACCAAATATGACCTCAGTTTATATGTGGGAAGGCGATGTTGCCCAAGAGATAGAAGCAAAGCTACTGATTAAAACAAAATCAGAAAAAATGAATGATGTTTTTGAAACCATCAAAAGTTTACACAGTTACGAAGTGCCCGAAATTCAAGTGGTTGATGTGGCCACTGGTAATTTGGCTTATTTTCATTGGATGGATGAGGTATTAAATTAATGCGGTTTTTCTTTTTATTATTGGTTAGCTTGCTGGCGCTTCCGGCCAAGGCAAACACCAATAATGTGCTAGGTGATTTACTTGCCCCGCCACAGCAAACCTTTTTACCCGTAGACCAAGCGTTTGTATTTGATTTTGATCAGCAAGGTAGCACTTTATTTGTGGGATGGGATATAGCGCCTGACTATTACCTTTATAAAAAGAAAATAGAAATTATCGCCAAAGGCGCCAACATAAAGGTAGGCGATGCCGGTACTGGCGAAATAATTGAAGACGAGTTTTTTGGCAAAACCGAAGTTTTTTTCAGTAGTGTGAGTGTTATAAGTAAGCTCAGTAATGTTACAGAGGGGGCTGTTGTAAAGGTGCGCTATCAGGGCTGTGCCAAAGCTGGGCTGTGTTATCCGCCTGAGGTTATTAGTATTCCTTTAAGCGTTATTGCCTCAGAGCAAGCGCAAGGTAATAACTCATCTGCTGATGCCGCAGATACATTAAACGCATTAACTCCTCCTGTAGATTCAATGCGTAGCCAAAGTAATACAACCACTCAAGATTTAAGTTTTACAGAGCGATTAGCAAGTCAAAGTTTAGTAACCAATTTACTTATATTTTTTGCTGTTGGGGTGGGGCTTGCGTTTACACCCTGTGTGTTCCCTATGTTTCCTATTTTATCGAGTTTAATTGCAGGGCAGCAAAATCTATCTACTAAAAAAGCGTTTGCGTTGTCGTTTGTATATATACAAGGTATGGCGCTTACTTATGCTGCATTAGGGTTAGTAGTGGCGGCCTTAGGCGGGCAAGTGCAGGGGTATTTACAACACCCTTATGTACTTATTAGTTTTAGTTTACTGTTTGTATTGCTCGCAATGTCGATGTTTGGCTGGTACGAAATTAAGTTACCCAGCGCCATGATGAGCAAGCTAACGCAAGTCAGTAATAACCAAAAAGGCGGCAATTACCTAGGTGTGTTTTTGATGGGGGTGTTGTCGGGGTTAATTGCATCACCTTGTACCACAGCTCCGTTATCTGCTGCGCTATTATTTGTAGCGCAAAGTGGTGACTACCTTGTCGGTGGTTTAACCCTGTATGTATTAAGTTTAGGAATGGGCCTACCGCTTTTATTACTCGGTACGTCTGGTGGCAAATTGCTTCCTAAAGCTGGCGGTTGGATGGAGCAAGTTAAAACGTTATTTGGTTTTATTATGCTTGTTGTGCCACTTATTTTATTGGAGCGCATAATTAGCGCCGACATTATTTTACTTATGGCGGGTATTTTAGCACTGGCAACGGCTGTTTATTTACACTATTGGCAGAGTGCGCAGTCACAAAGCAAGCTTAAAACAGCGCTTTGGTTTAGTGCTACATTTTTAGTACTTACTGGTTTTACATTAGCTAAAAACGTTATTTGGCCGCAGCAACAGGTTGAGCAGGTTAGTCAGCAAAGTAATGAGTTTAAACAAGTGGCTAATTTAACCGAGCTAAAAAACGCTGTTGCTGAAGCTAATCAGCAAGGCAAACTGGTGATGGTTGATTTATACGCCGATTGGTGTGTGGCATGTAAAGAGTTTGAGCATTACACATTTCCTGATGCCAAAGTACAGAGCGAGTTTAGTCACTATCAGTTAATTCAAATCGATTTAACGCAAAGTGATGACACCACCATTGAGCTAATGGAAGAGTTCACTGTGTTTGGTTTACCCAGTATTTTGTTTTTTAACACACAAGGGCAAGAGCTAAGTTCAGAGCGCGTTACAGGATTTTTAAACGCCGATGATTTTGCCACCCACCTAGCTGCAGTGCGCGCCAGCGCACAATAATAGTGCAATTTAGCCGCTTGGGCTTACCAAGTGGCTTGCCTTCAATTACGTCATATTTATTACACCTCCAGAGATTAGACCAGTATTTTGCTGCTATTTACATCGAACTGACTATAATAGTTGGCTAACGTGAGAATTTGTTGCAATTTTTGTTTTTTATACTTACTTTAGTGTACAAAATTAGCTCGCAACGGCTTAACTCATTACTTAGAGGATATATCGCGTATTATGGCTGCAAAATTTAAACTTTTAGTTATAAATGGTCCAAATTTAAACATGCTAGGAAAGCGTGAGCCAGAAAAGTACGGTTTGCACACTCTTGGTGAAATTATGAGCGAACTAACGACTGCCGCAGAGGGTCTAGATGTTCAGCTTACGCATTTTCAAAGTAATAGTGAGCAAGCCCTTATAGAAAGAATACACGATGCTTGGCAGGCAGTTGATTACATAATTATTAATCCTGCTGCATTTACGCATACTAGCGTCGCTTTACGTGATGCATTGTTAAGCGTTGATATTCCTTTTTTTGAGGTGCACTTAAGTAATGTGCATGCACGTGAAGCATTTCGTCATCATTCGTATTTTTCTGATGTGGCGCAAGGTGTGGTATGTGGATTAGGTGCAATGGGTTACCACGCAGCATTGAACGCTGCCGTGAGCCGGTTGCAAAACTCGAATTAATTTAAACTAACAAACTTATAGGCGGGTCGTTCATGGATATTCGCAAGATCAAAAAGCTAATCGAATTAGTAGAAGAATCAGGTATTGCTGAGCTAGAAATCACTGAAGGTGAAGAATCAGTACGTATTAACCGTAACAACATGAGTGCAGGTCCGGCTTACGCTCAGTACGCACCACAGCAATTTGCTGCTCCAGCACCTGCGGCACCAGCACAAGCTGCGCCAG
>NZ_AUTO01000128.1:0-33802 GCF_000498055.1 Pseudoalteromonas sp. TB51 | reverse complement strand
GCCGATACTACACCAGCAGCACCTGCAGGCCATCAAGTTAAATCACCTATGGTTGGTTCATTTTACTCAGCAGCTTCTCCAGAAGCGCCAGCATACGTAGAAGTAGGTTCTCAAGTTAAAGTAGGTGATACTTTATGTATCGTTGAAGCAATGAAAATGATGAACCAAATTGAGTCAGATAAAGCGGGTACAGTTACAGCTATTTTAGTTGAAAATGGCGAACCAGTAGAATTTGATCAACCTCTATTCATCATTGAATAATTTAGTAACCTAAAGGCCAACTCTTATGTTAGATAAAGTAGTCATTGCAAACCGAGGTGAAATAGCACTTCGCGTATTGCGCGCCTGCAAAGAGCTTGGGATCAAAACGGTTGCTGTGCATTCAACGGCGGATCGCGATCTTAAGCACGTATTACTTGCAGATGAAACCATTTGTATCGGTAGACCNCGGCTGCTGAAGTAACAGACGCTGTAGCGATTCACCCAGGATATGGTTTTCTTTCAGAAAATGCAGATTTTGCTGACCAAGTTGAGCAAAGCGGCTTTGTATTTATTGGTCCAAAAGGCGACACTATTCGTCTTATGGGCGATAAAGTATCGGCAATCAATGCAATGCGCAAAGCCGGTGTACCATGTGTGCCAGGTTCTGACGGTCCGGTATCGGATGACAAAGAACGCAACATGCAAATTGCAAAGCGCATTGGTTACCCGGTAATTATTAAAGCCGCTGGTGGCGGTGGTGGCCGTGGTATGCGTGTAGTACGTAGCGAAGCTGAATTAATTGATTCAATCGCACTTACTCAACAAGAAGCGAAACAGTTTTTTGGTAATAGCATGGTTTACATGGAAAAATTCCTTGAAAACCCTCGCCATATTGAAATTCAGGTACTTGCTGATGGACAAGGTAATGCTGTTCATTTAGGTGAGCGTGACTGTTCTATGCAACGTCGTCACCAAAAAGTAGTTGAAGAAGCGCCTGCTCCAGGTATAACGGCAGAAGTGCGTAAATTTATTGGTGAGCGCTGTACACGTGCATGTATCGAAATTGGTTACCGTGGTGCGGGTACGTTTGAGTTTTTATACGAAAACGGCGAATTTTACTTCATCGAAATGAACACCCGTATTCAAGTTGAGCACCCAGTGACTGAAATGGTAAGCGGTGTTGATTTAATTAAAGAGCAGCTGAAAATTGCTGCTGGGCAACCGCTATCTTTCACGCAAGATGACGTGGTTATCCGCGGCCATGCAATTGAATGTCGTATTAACGCAGAAGACCCAGAAACGTTTATCCCGTCGCCGGGTAAAATTACACGTTTCCACCCTGCAGGTGGTTTAGGTATTCGTTGGGATAGCCATATATATGCTGACTATACAGTACCTCCACATTACGATTCGATGATTGGTAAGCTTATTACTTACGGTGAAAACCGTGATGTGGCTATTGCCCGTGCTCGTAATGCGCTGAACGAATTAGTTATTGATGGCATCAAAACAAACACGCCATTACATAAGAAAATTCTTGCAGACGAAAACTTCCAAAGCGGTGGTACAAATATCCACTACCTTGAGAAAAAACTAGGGCTATAAAGCCCCAGTTAATTAAAACCGGCTTAGGCCGGTTTTTTTATGCCTAAAACGCCAATTTATCGCCTTCAAGAAATATTCTGGTATGATTAGCAAAGATGCGCTTTTAGTAAATTTTTGAGGTAACAATGACGCGTAGTTTTGAAGCTCACCTAAATGATGAAATAGCCACAGTAGCAATGGGTAACAAAGTGGCTGCTATTATAGAGCAAGGTGCAGTAATTTATTTACACGGTGATTTAGGCGCAGGTAAAACAACATTTACGCGTGGTGTAGTGCAAGGCTTTGGCCACACTGGTAAGGTAAAAAGCCCAACCTATACGTTGGTAGAGCCATACGAACTGACACGTGCTAATGTATATCATTTTGACCTATACCGGTTAGGCGATCCTGAAGAGCTTGAGTACATGGGTATAAGAGATTACTTTTCTGAGCAGGCTATTTGTATTGTTGAGTGGCCAGAAAAAGGGGGAGAATTTATACCAGTTCCCGATTTAGACATTACCTTAAGTTACTTTGGCGATGAGCGCAAAATTGTTATTAATAGTGCCAGCGAGCGCGGAATAGCAATTGTCGAAAAACTAACTAACCTAAACCCGAGTTAATATACTTACTAACACATTGAAATATAAAAGCATCAAAGTTACCTTTTTAGTTGGCGTACAAAATAGCGGCTTAAGGTAGATTTACTATCCAACGTTTAGGTTAATAAGCTAATAGCGGGTTAAGGCGCCCGCTCTCATAATAATAAATAGTTAAGGCAATGGTAGTTATAATGAATCGAGGTGTAGTTAAACTTTTTATTTGTTTCATAGTTTTCGCTGTGAGCTTACCGTTGTGGGCAAAAAATACCATAAATAGTGTACGAGTATGGCCCTCGCCAGATAGCACGCGGGTGGTATTTGATTTAGATGATAAGCCCGATTTCAGCTATTTTATGCTTAAAAACCCGAGTCGCTTAGTGGTCGACCTTGAAAACACCAAAGGGTTAAAAGTATTACCGAGTATTCCTTCTAAGCACAAAATTGTAAGCAAGCTGCGCTATTCAAAGCCTAAAAATAAACAAAGTGTACGTTTTGTATTTGAGCTAACAGCGCCTATTAAGCCGGTTATTTTTGCGCTGGCACCTACTGGCCCGTACAAAAACAGGCTGGTTGTGGATTTATATAATAAAAGTGAACCCGCAGTAAGCACTACACCTGCCCAAAAAGCAGCTAAAACGCGCCAGTTAAGCCAAGAGCGAGACATTGTTATTGCAATTGATGCGGGCCATGGCGGAGAAGACCCTGGTTCTATTGGCCCCTCTGGTACGTATGAAAAAACCATTACCCTGCAAATAGCTAAACGTTTAGAGCGTATGATTGACGGCGAACGTGGCATGATTTCGCGCATGGTAAGAAGTGGCGACTACTTTGTTAAGCTTAATACCCGTACCAACCGAGCACGCCAGAAAAAAGCCGACTTTTTAGTGTCAATTCATGCTGATGCATTTACCAGCCCTGGGCCAAATGGTGCTTCGGTGTGGGTGTTATCGCTTGGTCGCGCTAATTCTGAGATTGGTAAATGGATAGAAGATAAAGAAAAACACTCTGAGCTTTTAGGTGGTGCAGCTGATGTAATTAAAGATGCTGCTAACGAAAAATACCTCGCGCAAGCGCTACTTGATATGTCGATGGACCACTCAATGAAAACAGGGCTTAGTGTGGCCGAAGAAGTAGTAAAAGAGCTAAAAAAGGTCGCTAAATTACATAAAAAAGATCCACAACATGCAAGTCTTGCCGTATTAAAGTCGCCAGATATTCCTTCCATTTTGGTTGAGACAGGTTTTATTTCAAACCCCCGTGAAGAGCGCATGTTAAAAAGCGCTAATCACCAGGAACGCTTAGCTAAAGCGATGTTTACGTCTATAAAAAATTATTACTTAAAAAACCCACCTGATGATTCGTTATTTGCAAAGCTTAAATCGCAGTACCCAACTAAACATAAAGTTCGCCCAGGTGAATCGCTAAGCCTATTAGCGAGTCGGTATGGCGTATCGGTAGCCAAATTAAAGCAAGTTAATCAACTACGCTCAAACACCTTGTTTATAGGTCAAGAGCTGGACATACCGCAGAGTTGATGTTTATTAAACCTGTACACGTATTAGGGGCCTCATGAGTATTGAAATATTACCTGCACGATTAGCTAACCAAATAGCGGCAGGTGAAGTGGTTGAACGCCCGGCTTCAGTGGTTAAAGAACTGGTAGAAAATAGCTTAGATGCGGGCGCAACGCGTGTGCAAATAGACATAGAGCGTGGCGGTCACAAGCTTATTCGTATTCGTGATAATGGCTCAGGTATTGGCAAAAATGAGCTCACTTTAGCGCTTTCACGCCATGCAACAAGTAAACTTAAATCACTCGATGATTTAGAAAACATTTGCTCTTTAGGCTTTAGAGGGGAAGCGCTTGCATCTATTAGTTCGGTATCGCGTTTAACGCTTAGCTCAAAGCCCAAAGCACAAGATGCCGCGTGGCAAGCGTTTGCACAGGGCCGCGATATGGACGTGCAAGTAAAGCCGGTAGCCCACCCAGATGGCACAACGATAGAAGTTAAAGATTTATTTTTTAACACCCCAGCAAGGCGCAAGTTTTTACGCACCGAAAAAACCGAATTTAGCCACATTGATGAGCTTATAAAGCGTATTGCACTGAGTCGTTTTGATGTGTCGATTACACTGACGCATAACCAAAAGGTGGTTAGGCAGTACCGTGCTAAAACGGACCCAAATCAAGCGATTACTCGAGTTGCGCAAGTTGCAGGTAAAGCCTTTGCTGAGCAAGGATTGCATATTCAATCTGGCGAAAGTGGTTTACAGCTACATGGTTGGGTATTGCCAGTGGGATCAGCTAATACCACGCAATATACATATGTAAATAATCGCATGATGCGCGATAAGCTAATTTTACATGCTATTCGTCAGGCGTTTGAAGAGGTAAGTGGAGCGCAAGAACTCCCAGGTTTTGTTATTTATATTGATATTGACCCAAGGCAAGTGGATGTAAATGTTCACCCTGCTAAGCACGAGGTGCGTTTTCATCAAGGCCGGTTAGTGCACGACTTTATATTACAGGCGATTAAGCAGGTAGTTGTGCCTCTACAAGGCGAATTTGCAACTAATCAAGCGCCCACAGATGATTACCAATCCTCAGCGTTTATTGAGCAGCCAAGTCATGCGGCTAATAGCCAGCCAGNCAGCCAATAGATTCACAAAACGGTGGTTTTAATAGTCGTGCCCCCTCTAATCGTGCAGGGTCAGGGGGGGGCGCTGCGGGGTATGCTTCACCGTCTCAAAAACATAGTGCAAATCATCACGATGTAAATGCATTTTATCAAGGGGTGAGTGAGCAACAAGCCGCTCATTTTGAGCATAGTGTATCAACGCAGCCCGTTACTGATGAAAGCGCTGCACACGCATTAAAAAGTGTGCAGGTATTAAATGTAAATAAAGGTGTGTGTGTATTTACTCAGCAGCAGCAGTTATTTTGCTCACACTATAAGCATGCACTTGTTGATTACTGGCATGCACAAATAAAAGAGCTGGGTAATTTAGAGGGTAAAGCCTTGTTACTACCAGTAAGGGTTAACCTTGAAAAAGCTGACTGCGAACTAATAGCTCAACAGCAATCGTGGTTTACTTTATTAGGCTTTGAGCTAGTTATTGAAAAACAGTTTGTGATGGTTAAAAAGCTACCCACGTGTTTATATTTACTTGAAGTATCAGCCGCGGTTGAAAACTTGCTTGGCGCATGTAAAACACAGCTCAACGAGTTACAAGCGTGGCTTACATGGCAGCTTAGTTGTGTACCAGAACGCTTTTATGAAAGTAATGCATTTATTGAATTACAAATTAGCTTACAAAATAATCCGCAAACAATTGAACGTTTAAAAGAAAAAGCAGTTAAAATAGACCTAGAACACTATTTAACGCAATTAAATTAAGGTACCCGTGTTGAGCAATTTACCGGTCATATTTTTAATGGGCCCAACCGCAGCTGGTAAAACGGCGTTGGCAATTTCACTGTGTGAGCACTTAAATACAGAAATAATCAGCGTTGATTCAGCGTTAGTGTATAAAGGTATGGACATAGGTACGGCAAAGCCCGATGCAGAAGAGCTTGCTCGTGCTCCGCATCATTTAATTGATTTACTCGATCCGAGCGAAACCTATTCGGTCGCCGATTTTAGACGTGATGCGATAAAAAAAATTGATGAATTCCATCAACAAGGTAAAGTACCAATATTAGTGGGTGGCACCATGATGTACTTTAAATCTTTAATTGATGGATTATCGCCACTGCCTGAAGCCTGCCCAGTCGTTAGAGCAGAGCTTGAAGCGCAAGCAAAACAATTTGGCTGGCCACATTTACATCAAGAGCTGGCTAAAGTAGATCCGCAAGCGGCCGACAAAATAAGTGAAAATGATTCACAAAGAATAAATCGAGCTTTGGAAGTTTACCGTATTAGTGGTAAAACAATGACTGAATTGCAAAAGCAAAAGCAGCCAACGTTACCTTATACTTTTCATCAATTTGCGATTGCGCCTGATGATCGCAGTGAATTACATCAGCGAATTGAAAAAAGGTTTAAAATAATGATAGAACAGGGGTTTGAAAAAGAAGTTTCGACCCTATATCTACGTAAGGATTTACACCCCAATATGCCTTCTATTCGTTGTGTAGGTTATAGACAAATGTGGGATTATCTTGCGGGTGAAGTAGACCATGATGAGATGGTTTTTCGCGGCATTGCTGCAACGCGTCAACTGGCAAAACGTCAGCTAACGTGGTTACGGAGTTGGCCTGATGTTACTTGGTTAACAACAGACGATGAAGAAAACTTGCATCGCGTAGTAAGTTCGCTAAGCTAGTAGTAGTTGCGAATTATTTATTTAATTAAATAAGTTCAGCTACTTAAATTATAATAACACCTAGAACGAAGGAACAATAACATGGCAAAAGGCCAATCGTTACAAGACCCATTTTTGAATGCACTACGTCGTGAGCGCATTCCAGTATCAATCTTTTTGGTAAATGGCATAAAATTACAAGGTAAAATTCAGTCATTTGACCAATTTGTTATTTTACTTGAAAACACTGTAAACCAAATGGTGTATAAACACGCAATTTCAACAGTTGTACCTGCTCGTGCAGTCAACTTCCAAGGTGTTCAAGGGAGCGATGACACTGAAGAGCAAGAACCAGGAAATATTTAATTAGGAGCGTAATGCTTGTTTGACCGCTATGAATCCGGCGAACAGGCAGTCTTAGTTCATATCGACTTACCTAAAGATGGCGATCGTGAAGATCTTCATGAATTAGAGTTGTTGGTATCTTCTGCTGGTGTTAGTAGTTTGGCGGNAAGGCAGCCGCCAAGCACCACATCCGAAACTATTCGTCGGTACCGGTAAAGCAGAAGAAATAGCTGAGATTGTCAAAATCCACAATGCAGATGTTGTCATCTTTAATCATCAATTAAGTCCGTCTCAAGAACGTAATTTAGAGCGCGTTTGCCAATGTCGTGTACTTGATAGAACAACACTTATTCTTGATATTTTTGCCCAAAGAGCCCGTACCCACGAAGGTAAGCTACAAGTAGAGCTTGCTCAGCTTAGGCATATGTCTACTCGGTTAATCCGAGGGTGGACTCACCTTGAGCGCCAAAAAGGGGGAATAGGTTTACGAGGCCCAGGCGAAACACAGCTTGAAACCGATAGACGTTTATTGCGCGCGCGCATTAAAAATATTCGTGCCCGATTAGCCAAAGTGGCTGTACAACGCGAGCAGGGTAGACGTGCGCGTACGCGTAACGAAATTCCTACCGTGTCGCTTGTAGGGTATACCAATGCGGGTAAATCAACCCTGTTTAACCGTATAACAGACTCAGATGTATACGCAGCGGATCAGCTTTTTGCCACGCTTGACCCAACACTACGTAAACTTGATATAGGTGATGTTGGTTCGGTTATTTTGGCCGATACAGTGGGATTTATTCGCCACTTACCGCATGACTTAGTGGCAGCCTTTAAAGCAACACTAACAGAAACGCGTGAAGCCGACCTACAGTTACATGTAATTGATGTGGCAGACCCGCGCAGACGCGAAAACATAGAGGAAGTACAGTCGGTTTTAAAAGAGATTGAAGCTGATGAAGTACCGCAATTATTAGTTTATAACAAAATTGATGCGCTTGATGATGTAAGCCCACGAATTGATCGGGATGACCAAGGGCAGCCTATAAGAGTATGGTTATCTGCACAAACCGGCGAAGGGTGTGAGCTACTTAGCGAAGCAATAAGTGACCTGCTTGCTAAGAAAATGCTTAGTGGTACGTTATTACTTGCCCCTCAATATGGCCGCTTAAGAGCGTCTTTGTTTAGCTTAAGTGCAGTCCATGAAGAGCGCTTTGATGAACATGGTAACTGGTTGTTGGATGTACGTTTACCTATGGTTGAATGGAACCGATTAATTAAAGAGTTTGGTCCTGAAATTGAGGGTTTTATCAATCGCGATTAAAAATTGGCATATAAATGTCGGTTTTTGTATGAGAAACGCGGTAGATTTGATAGATTTAACACAATTTCCTAATTTATTTAGATAACAATGGAGTATAGCTATGGCCTGGAATGAACCGGGTAATAATGGCAATGACAAAGATCCGTGGAACAATAAAGGCGGACGTGATCAAGGCCCACCTGATTTAGACGAGGTGTTCCGTAAGTTTAGCAACAAGTTAGGCGGCATATTTGGCGGAAAAAAATCCGGCAATAATAGTGGCGGTGGACTTGGCGGAGCCGGTATTTCATTTATCCTCATTATCGCCGCAATTGTGTGGGCGTTAAGTGGTATTTATACGGTTAAAGAAGCCGAACGTGGTGTGGTACTGCAATTTGGTAAGTATGACCGTATTGCAGAGCCAGGCCTACGCTGGAAAATGACCTTTATTGAAACGGTTATTCCGGTAGATATTGAAGCTGTACGTTCATTATCTGCATCTGGGTTTATGCTAACGGAAGATGAAAACGTAGTAAGCGTTGAGTTTGAAGTGCAATACCGTGTTATTGACCCGTACCTTTACAAGTTTAGCGTAACTAATGCTGATAACAGCTTAGAGGAAGCGCTTGATAGCGCGTTACGTTACGTTGTTGGCCATGCAAAAATGGACCAAGTACTGACTAATGGCCGTGAAGTTGTTCGTCAAAATACGTGGGATGAGCTTAATAAAATCATCGAACCGTATAACTTAGGTTTAATTGTGACCGATGTGAATTTTAAAGATTCACGTCCACCAACTGAAGTAAAAGATGCATTTGATGACGCTATTGCCGCACAAGAAGATGAAGAGCGTTTCATCCGTGAAGCAGAAGCGTATGCACGTGAGATTGAACCGCGCGCGCGTGGCCAAGTAACACGTATGACGCAAGAAGCAGAAGGTTATCAAGAACGCATTACACTTGAAGCACAAGGTGAAGTGGCTCGTTTTGAAAAGCTACTACCTGAGTATCAAGCAGCTAAAGAAGTAACGCGCGAACGTTTATACATTGATGCTATGGAAGAGGTGCTTAGCAGCAGTTCTAAAGTCATTGTTGATGTTAAAGGCGGTAACAACATGATGTACTTACCACTTGATAAAATTATGGAAAAGCAAGGCACTGCAACACGTGTAGCTTTACCAAGCTCAAGTGATATTCAAGATTTACGCAATAAAGTAAATACATCACGAAATAGCACTGTGAATAGCGGTAATGACCGTTTTAACAGTGATCGCTTTAACAATAACGGGAGATAAGCGTAATGAAAAACTTTAGTTTAGTCATACTATTAGCTGCCATTGTTATGTCTTTCTCTGCGGTATTTGTAGTACCTGAAGGGCAAAAAGCGATTGTGTTGCTATTTAGCAAAGTTGAAAAAGACAGTGAAGACAAAGCCGTTGTATACAGCCCAGGCCTTCACTTAAAAGTACCATTTTTTAGCCAAGTACGTCGTATTGATGCACGTATTCAAACGCTAGATGGCACGCCAGACCGCTTTGTAACAAGCGAGAAAAAAGACTTAATTGTTGATTCGTTTGTTAAATGGCGCGTAAACGACTTTAGCGCATTTTACCTTCGTGCTCGTGGTGATAAGCAATACGCTGAAACACTACTAAAGCAAAAAGTTAATAATGGTCTGCGTACTAACTTTGGTACGCGTACTATTCGCGAGATTGTATCGGGTGAGCGTAGTGAGCTAATGGAAGAGGCGTTAGTACAAGCTTCTGAAAGTGCGCGCGAGTTAGGTATTGAAGTACTTGACGTGCGTGTTAAGCAAATTAACTTACCACAAGAAGTGAGTAGCTCTATTTACCAACGTATGCGCGCTGAGCGTACTGCTGTTGCAAAAGAGCACCGCTCGGAAGGTCAAGAAAAAGCAGAAACTATTCGTGCTAATGTTGACCGCCGTGTAACGGTAATGCTTGCTGATGCAGAGCGTAATGCGCGCTCAGTACGTGGTCAAGGTGATGCAGAAGCTGCCGCTATTTATGCTAAAGCATACAACAAAGACCCAGAGTTCTTTGGTTTTGTTCGTTCTTTAGAGGCGTATAAAAAGACCTTTAAAGATAAACAAGATGTTATGGTACTTTCGCCAGATAGTGACTTCTTTAAATATATGAAAGGCGCTGCAGCGCAATAAGCGATGCCTTAATCATTTAAAAAGTTATAAAGCCCCGCCTATGCGGGGCTTTTTGTTAAGTATAATTTAAAACTTTAAATTACTGTTATATATGTGGTTATTTAAAAAGTGTGATGGCCTAAAAAATACGCGCAGAAAAAATAAGCTGAACAGGGGTGATCTTTACTTCCGTTTTCTGGTAAAATCTCGTCCTAATTTTCTCGAAGTGAATTTACAATGGGTAAAAACGTTGTTGTATTAGGCACCCAATGGGGTGACGAAGGTAAGGGTAAGGTTGTTGATCTCCTTACAGACAAAGCATCTTTAGTAGTTCGATACCAAGGTGGCCACAATGCGGGTCATACTTTAGTTATTGACGGTGAAAAGACAGTTCTACACCTTATTCCATCGGGTGTATTACGTGACAATGTTAAATGTGTGATTGGTAATGGTGTGGTTTTATCACCAGAAGCGCTAATGAAAGAAATTGGCATGTTAGAAGAGCGTGGCGTACCTGTACGTGAGCGTCTTTTAATTAGTGAAGCATGTCCGTTAATTCTGCCTTTCCATGTTGCATTAGATGTAGCTCGCGAAACTGCTCNGACAAGCCAATTGGTACAACTGGCCGTGGTATCGGTCCTGCGTACGAAGATAAAGTAGCCCGTCGCGGTTTGCGTGTAGGTGACTTATTCAATCCAGAATTATTCGCAGCTAAACTAAAAGAAGTACTTGAATACCATAACTTCACTTTAGTTAATTACTACAAAGTAGATGCTGTTGATTTCCAAAAAACGTTTGATGATGCAATGGCTGTTGCAGACATCTTAAAAGCAATGGTTGTTGATGTAACTGAGCTTTTAGATCAAACACGTTTAGCGGGCGAACACATTTTATTTGAAGGTGCGCAAGGTACATTACTTGATATCGATCACGGTACTTACCCTTATGTAACCTCTTCAAACACCACGGCTGGTGGCGTTGCGACTGGTGCTGGTTTTGGTCCATTAAACCTTGACTATGTGTTAGGTATTATTAAAGCGTACACTACACGTGTTGGTTCTGGTCCTTTCCCTACAGAGCTTTACGATGGCCTTGAAAAACAAGACCCAGTGGGTAAGCACTTAGGTGATAAAGGTCATGAGTTTGGCGCGACAACAGGTCGTTTACGCCGTACTGGTTGGTTAGATGCTGTGGCAATGCGCCGCGCAGTTCAAATCAACAGCATCTCTGGTTTTTGTTTAACTAAGTTAGATGTTTTAGATGGTTTAGAAACGCTTAAAATCTGTACTGGTTACCAGCTTGAAGATGGCACAGTGACTAATGTAACGCCATTAGCTGCTGAGGGTTACGAGAAAGTAACACCAGTATATGAAGAGATGCCAGGTTGGTCTGAAAACACAGTTGGTGTAACTAGCCTTGAAGGCTTACCAAAAGCTGCGATTGACTACATCAAGCGTATCGAAGAAATCACAGGTGTACCTGTTGATATTATTTCTACCGGCCCAGATCGTGTAGAAACAATGGTACTTCGCAACCCGTTTGCTTAATCACCATTAGTTTAAAAAAAAGCTGCTTTTTGCAGCTTTTTTTATGCCTAAAATTCACCTTGGAACGATCTTTGTATATTATTTGATAAGTTTTATTTTATACGTGGTAAACATGCGCCTATCTACCTGTAACACTTTTCTAGCGTCTTTGCTCACTCCGTTACTTTTATCTATAAGTAGCAATGTGTTAGCTGAAGAAACGCCCGCTGCGGTGCCGCTTTATACCGAACCGGAGCTGATTGCACTAATAAATAAAAATACACATTTGCAGCGTGTAAAGGCAGATGATTGCCAATTAGTACAAGATATAGAGGCAAGGGCCAATAAAATGGCGCTGCCATCTTACCAATTTTTATATGGCGATATGCTGGCATATAACGTGTGTGTTGAACGCAATGTGGAATTAGGTGTGTACTACATGCGTAAGGCGGCTGAACAAGGCTTAGCGGCTGCATTAGAGCAGCTTGGACGTTATTACGACACGGGTCGCTTAGTGCAGCAAGATAAAGCGATGGCCATTACCTACTTACGAGAGGCCTCAGCGCAAGGGAACTTAAAAGCACAGCTAAGGCTGGTTAAGCTTTTTAATGCAGGCTACGGAAGCCCACGTGACTTTGAAGATGCGTATCGCTGGTTATTCAATGCCATGGTGGCAGATAAAGCAACCCATAAAAAAATTGAGCGTGCGCTTAGCTTACTCGCTAAAAAAATGCCCGATAGTGTTGTTGCCCGCGCCCGATTACCCATGTAAGTGCCGATAATGCACGCTATTTTTATAAAATAAAAAAGCCCTAATATTTAATTAGGGCTTTTTTGCAATAACTGGAAGAGGTTAGCTCTCTTCTTTATTTTTTGTTTTAGCGGGGTCTTTTAACACCGACATTTTTGGCGGTTGAAGTGCAAATATACGCTCGCCCTCCTGCGGTGGCTTTTCCATATTACTGGTAAATGGGCGAAGCTTTACTGGCGTATCGTCGTCGTTGTCTTTATCACCTTTTAAAATAAACAACGGGATCGCTTCAGGGTTCATCTCTTGGTATTTTTCCCAATCAAATTCTTCTGAAATACGCGTCGCACTTACTTTACCGCCTTTAGCAATAATACTGCTTAGGCGAGCGTAAGAGCCATCTTCACCAAACAAAATTTGTCTAGATAGGAATGTTGCACTGTCTTTGTTCGCTTTAGCATGCGATGTAGATGAGCGCAGTGAAAATACATTTTTTTCATTCAACAAGTGAGAAAAATATTGTACACCAAGCGCATTATGGTGGCGGTTTGGTGAAAGTGCTAATACCGTTCTTATTGTTGTGAGCGGCAAGTAACGCTCAGCATGCTCTGATTGTGGGTTACCATAATAACAGGCAAGGCCGTCCATACGAGCCATTTTACAGTTCTCCCATGCGGGGTCTGATAGATGAACAGGAATGCTTTGCTCTTGTAAGCCTTTACCTATAGCGCGAGATACATGGTTTGCACCAATAATCAGTATGGTATTTGGAGAAGGTTGGCGCACGCCCAATAACTTAGCAACAGGAATAGCAGTTAAGCTTTGCAATACCACAGTGATGATAATAACGGTAAATATTAACGGCACCATTTTTTCTGCATCAGCTACGCCAGCTTCCATCATACTTAGCGCAAATACCGAGCCAACAGCAGCTGCAACAATACCTCTAGGGGCTATCCACGATAGCACCAAGCGCGATTTCATTGGCAAGTCAGTACCAAAAGTAGATATGGCAATACACAATGGACGCGCTATAAATAACACCACTGCAAGGAATATAAATACGTCGCTGTCTAACATCATCAAGTCAGAAAGCTGTAGCCGTGCAGCAAGTAAAATAAACAGTGATGATATTAAAATCATCGATAAGTCTTCTTTAAACTCAAGTACAGAATCGATTTCTAAATCATTTTGATTAGCAAGCCAAATACCAAATACGGTAACAGCTAATAATCCCGATTCGTGACTTAAGTGATTAGATACCGAAAAGCTAATAAGCACCAAGGCAAGTATGCCAAATTTATGTAGTTCAAACGGTAGCCATTCACGGCGCATAAGCTGTGTGGTGATCCAGCCCGCAACAACACCGATAGAAAGCCCTACGCCGACTGTTTTAACAAGTGCAATAATAGTGTGGCTAAGCACTTCTCCTTGGCCTACCAGCATGACTGCTTCAAATACAAGCACAGCAAAAAGAGCACCGATTGGGTCAATTACAATGCCTTCCCATCGTAATATACGGTCAATATCTTGTGTTGGGCGCATCGAATTAAGTAAAGGGGCGATTACCGTAGGCCCTGTTACTACAAGTACTGCGCCTAATACTGCAGCCACCCGCCAGTTAAGCTCAAGTAACCAATAGGCACTTAAGCTTATTACCACACAGGTGGTGATCATGCCGATAGAGCACAGGTTACGTACGACCTTACTTATGCCTTTTAACTCTCTAAAGTGCAAAGTAAGGGAGCCTTCAAATAAAATGACAGCCACACTCAGTGACACAACAGGAAATAATAAATCACCCAGTAAAGCATCAGGGTCTAATACACCACTAAACGGCCCTAGCAATAAACCGGTAAGCAATAAGAACAAGATAGCGGGTACTTTAAACGCCCACGCTACCCATTGGGCAAGCACCGAACAAAGTGCGATACCGGCTATATAAATTGCTGACATAAATTAAGAATTCCTTATTTATCACAATGTGAAAAGTATAACTTTTGTTAAATATTAATACAGGGGTATACACGTGAAATGTTTAATTTGCTAATAAAATTTTAGCGCTTAATACAAAAATTGTAGGTTAAACTTATTGATTTATTTATAAAAATTGAATTAAAACTCAAAAATAAATATAACTCCTTGATTTTAAATGATTAACCGCTTAGAAGTCAGGCGTAGCTCTACATTAGAGTGATTTTTAGCCTTGATCTTACCCCTTGAAATGTCGTATTATGTTTAGAGTTCAAACAATTAGTCATCTAAATATAATTTTGCAAAATAACGGTATGTATTAATACTAGCGTCATATTTGCCCTGTAATAATAGATTTGTACGCTATTTTTACCATTAATTAGTAGCTATTGTATTATTGAATATCTTGGTATGGTTTTTTCAAACAAGTTTATTTAAGCAATTAAGTAAATAAATGTTTGAGTTGAACTATTACTTTCAATGTTTAGCTCCCATCGTGGCGGCTAAATCTCGGTCCTTAAGTCATCACCCTATCTGTTGGTGTATCTGACTTTAGAGGCTCTATGTATGTTGTTAACAAAAAGGCCGCACACAGCTTTTTACAGCGATACATAAACAACACTTTTTATTTTTATATTTAATAGACCTCCATTTAATTTGGTTGGTGCTGTTTCATGTCTTTACAAATCTAAAAGCAATTTTAGGTCGTGTATTTGCGTGCGTTTAAAAAGTGTATAAACAAACAACCTATTCGAAATTGCGTACTTTATACGCAATTACCTAGTTTTAGTTCACACTATGTGAATGCAGATAAAATGGAAAGTTGAGATTTTATGCAAAAGTTAAATTGGCGTCGTATTGTTTTAAAAGTAGGTAGTGCATTAATTGCTCCAGATCAAGATGGGTGCCGTTCACGCTACTTATTAACCATTGCGCAATTTATTGTTCGCTGTCGTGCTCGTGGTATTGAAGTTATTTTAGTATCTTCAGGCTCAGTAGCTGCAGGCTCACACTTATTCCCATCTGACATTCCACGTTCAGTTGTGATGAAAAAAGCGATGGCAGCAGCAGGTCAAACTGAAATGATGGCCATGTGGGATCGCTTTTTCGATTTTCCATCAGCGCAATTATTATTAACCCATGGTGATTTGCGTGACCGTGAGCGCTATGAAAGTATTCGCGAAACTATTTTTACTTTGTTAGAGCATGGTGTACTGCCTATCATTAACGAAAATGATGCTGTAACAACGGATGACTTAAAAGTAGGTGACAACGATAACTTATCGGCCATGGTAGCGGCGGCCGCTGATGCCGATGCATTAATGATTTTTTCTGATGTAGATGGGCTGTATGATAAAAACCCAAATTTGCACGACGATGCAGTTTTACTGCCTGAAATAAAATCAATTGATGAGTCTATTTATGCTATGGCAGGATGTGCTACAAGCTCTGTAGGAACCGGTGGCATGAAAACCAAAATTGAAGCTGCCGAAAAAGCAACGTCTCACGGTATTGCTACTTATATTATTAATGGCTTTAAAGAAGAAACCTTTAATAGATTATTGGCAGGTGACAACCCTGGTAGTGTTTTCCTTCCTTATGAAAAACCAATGCAAGAAGCTGTGCACTGGATGACGCATACAGCCAATGAGCAAGGTGAAGTAGTTGTAGATGGCTCGTTTGATGAGTCTCTTGAAGGTGAAAACGGTTGCATACGTGGCGACGAAATAATGGAAGTTCATGGTGAGTTTGCCATTGGCGATACCATTTTAGTTAGAAGCGAGGATGGCACACGTTTAGCAAAAGCCACCGCAAATTATAGTAGTTGCTTGTTAAGCTTTATTGCAGATAACGAGCAAAGTGAATTTAGCGAAAAAATGCAGGATTCTATTGGTCCTGTTATTTCAGAAAAAGATATCGCATTATTGGAGAAGTCATGAGTTTGATTACGGATATTTCACGCCAGGCAGCAAAAGCTGCAAACACACTTGCTTTACTCGACACCGAGACCAAAAACCAAGTGTTAACCGAAATGGCGGCAGCATTACGCGCAGAAAAAGCATTTATAATTAAAGAAAACGAAAGTGATTTAAGCGCAGCACGGGATAATAACTTAGCCGCTTCGATGATCGACCGCCTAACGCTTAACGAAGAGCGCATTGAAGCAATGGCAGAAGGTATTGAAGTTATTGTAAGTTTAGATGATCCTGTCGGTCAGCTACGCGACATTGCAGAGCGCCCAAATGGCATTAAAATACGTAAAATGCGTGTGCCATTAGGTGTTGTATGTATGATTTACGAAGCGCGTCCTAATGTAACTGCGGATGCAGGCGCATTGTGTTTTAAATCGGGTAATGGTGTTATTTTACGCGGCGGTAAAGAAGCCCTTAAAAGCTCGCAAGCCATTGCGAGTGTAATGCACGGTGTACTTGAAAAACATAACTTACCTAAAGCACTGATCTCAGTTATTCCTGATCCAGACCGTGCATTGCTTATGGAGCTAATGCAGCAACGCGAAAGTATTGATTTAATCATCCCACGTGGTGGCGAAGGCTTAATTAACTTTGTTACAGAAAACAGTACTATTCCTGTTATTCAGCACTTTAAAGGGGTGTGTCATTTATACGTAGATAAAGATGCCGACTTAGAGGTTGCACTTAATTTACTATTAAATGGTAAAACACAGCGCACAGGCGTATGTAATGCGCTTGAAGGGCTAGTGGTCCACCAAGACGTTGCTGATGAATTTTTAAATTTATGTGCCGTTGTATTGCGCCAAGAAGGTGTGAAAATTAATGCAGATGAGCAAGCCGCAAAATACTTCGATAATGCTACAGTACTTGCTGATAATGAATTTGGTGAAGAATACTTAGATTTAGAAATTGCTATTCGTGTAGTACCAAGCTTTAGTGCTGCTGTGGAGCATATTGCTCAATTTGGTTCAAACCACACTGAGGTTATTTGTACTAAAAACGATACTGCGGCTGAGCTTTTCCAACGCAGTGTTGATGCATCGGTAGTAATGGTAAATGCATCATCGCGTTTCTCAGATGGCTCGCAATTAGGGTTAGGTGCTGAAATTGGTATAGCTACAACTAAGCTACATGCTTATGGTCCTATGGGGCTTGAGTCACTTACAACTGAAAAGTATTTAGTTAATGGCGAAGGCCAAGTACGTAAGTAACGTACTTCACATATAAAAAACGCCGATTGTTTAATCGGCGTTTTTTTATGCGTTTTGCAAAGTATGGTTTAGTTTTTCTAACCAGCTTTCTAATGGCTCAGGCCGGTGCAGATGGTACCCTTGTAGGATAACCTCAGGGTACTCTTGTAATAAGTCAAAGTGCGATTGATTCTCAACTCCTTCCGCTACCACTTCTAATTGAAACAACCTGCCAAGGCTGACAATCATATCAATAATTAATTTATCGTTGTTATCAGTGGGGGCTTCAAGCACAAATGAGCGATCTATTTTTAGCTCATGAATAGGTAACTGTTTTAAGTAGGTTAAACTTGAGTAGCCCGTGCCAAAGTCATCTATTGATACACGTACGCCCAGCTTTTTAAGGTAGTGTACGGCTTCAATGGCCGCTTCCATATGATTAAGTAGCGTCCCCTCTATTATCTCAATGGTGAGTTGCTGAGGATTAATATCAACACTTTTAATTTGTTGGCTTATAAAGTTTAAAAATCGCGGTTCATGAAAATGTCGACCGCTAATATTTACCGAAATATTCAAACTTGGGTGGCTGTATTTAAGCTTGGTAAGTAAATTAAGTGCATTAGTCGTAACCCAGCAGTCTAATTCAAAAATAACATCAGATTCTTCAGCTATTGATATAAATTCACATGGGCTTATAAAGCCTTTTTGAGGGTGATTCCAGCGCAGCAGTATTTCTGCGCCTTTTAACGTTTGCTTACTATCAAATTGCGACTGCAAGAATATGGATAGCTCATTTTGAGGAATGGCTTTTCTTAAGTCTTGTTCAATTTCAAAACGTCGTTTAGCTTGCTCGCCAAATGTAGTATCAAAAAATGTAACTCTGTTTCCGCCTTTTTCTTTGGCTTTATAGCAGGCTGCTTCACAATTTCTGATTGTCTCAATAGCACTTTCCCATACATCGTCTCGCGGGAAAATATAAGTGCCTATACTAATTGTTAAGCTAACCTCTTGCCCATCAACGTCAAAAGGGCGGTTGACTGCGTTTAAAAGCTCTTGCGCTTTGTTTTCGGCGATTGATTGCGCACGTGTACGCCCAATTCCTTTATCTACGCTACATAAGGCGGCAAATTCATCACTGCCTAAGCGTGCGATAATATCTTTTTTATCTACATTGGCATGAATACGCTGAGCAAGCTCCTTTAAAATATTATCGCCTGCTAAAAGCCCTAAGCCATCATTAATAGAGTGGAAGCTATCAATGTCGATAATATAAATATAGGCATATGTTTTATCGCTACTGCAATCTTGTAGTTGTTGTTCTAACTGTTTTAAAAAGCCATTACGATTAGGTAGCTTTGTAAGCTCATCATGCCAAGTTAGGTAATCTATGCGCTCTTGCGTTACCTTTACGCTTGAAATATCACTAAAAACGCCAATGTAGTGAATGTTGGTGTCTTGCTCGCTTTTTACCATGCTAAGTGTTAATAGCTCAGGGTATAGCTCGCCATTTTTTCTTCGGGTTACAAGTTCACCGCTCCAGTAGCCCGCTTCGTTAGCGTGCTTCCATACTTCATCAAAGCTAATACTTGGGTGATTATTTTGTTTTATCTCTTTTAAATCCATTTCCAACGATTCAGCTTCGCAATAGCCGGTAATTCTACAAAATGATGGATTAACAGCGATAATCTTGCCATCGCTATTAGTAATTACAACACCATCGGCGGTACTAGTAAGTGCCTGGTAAAATAACTTTTGCTTAGATGACAGCTGCTTTAGCTCTTCCTCGCGTTGGCTTAACTCTTTTGCAAGGGCTTCTATTTCGAGTAATTTGTCGTGTAAGTCAAAGTTTTTTTCGATAAGTCTGTCTAGCATGCCTTGTGCAGTAATGTGCGTACGTATGCGCGCTCTAACCAAAGCTAACTTGTAAGGTTTATGGATATAATCAATGGCGCCCATTGCAAAGCCTTTCTCTTCAGACTCTACTTCAGTAAGTGCGGTGACAAAAATGATGGGAATGCCTTTGGTATTTTGCTTTGCTTTTAATCTTTTACATACTTCATAGCCATCCATGCCTGGCATCATAATATCGAGTAAAATTAAATCTGGGCGTGTGGATTCAACAAATACAAGCGCTTGTTCACCACTTGTTGAAATGCGTACATCGTAGTCTGCAAGTAGGCCCTCAACTAATACATGTAGGTTGCTAGGTTCATCATCAACAATGAGTATCAAAGGCTTTCGCGGTTGAGTTACTGCAGGTTGATTGTTGCCAGCTAGAAAGGTTGAATGCACACTAAATCCTTATTCTTTAATTACCCCTTAAAGTTAGTTTATAGTTGCCATAATTGTCTAGTTTTTATAGTTATTTCTGTATTTATCAATAAGTTTAATCACTAAAGCGTAGTTAAAGTTATCTATTGCCTCTTTTAGCTTGAATAATGGATGGGAATGAGCGAATTTTTGAAGCGCAATTTCTCTAACTAATTTACTAGGAATAGGACGGGCAGATAACGCTAAAGAATAGATTTCATCAATTAATGTATCTGGATTTTGCCCAGAGCTTATAGCTTCTGGCTGATGATTATAAGAGTTTGTTACCAGTAGCTGTCTTACTGCATAAAGTGCTAAGGTCAATTGTTCTTTAAAAACACTAAGATCGGTGCATGCGTTACTGCTCAGTTCTAACTCTGCTTTTTTAGCGCTTTGCTCTAGTAGCTCTAACCCTAGGGTGCCGGCTAAGCCTTTTAAGTTATGCATCGCTCTAGCTAATGTTTTATGCTCATTATTTTTCAAGTGCTTTACAGCTACCTCCATAAAGTGGCTGTAATCGGTATTAAACTTAGTGAATATTGAATTAATGAGTTCATTATTATCTTCAAGATTAGACCGTGCTACATCGAGGTTTAATGTACTTAACGTATGGGTTTTTGTTAGATGCTTTTCTATGCTGTCACAAAGCAGACCAAATAATAACGGCTTGACTAAATAGTCATCCATGCCTGCTCGAATGGCGGCTTTTTTATCATTAGAAAATACAGCTGCAGTTACAGCAACAATAGGCGTTGTATAACCCCTTTGACGCAGTATACGTGTCGCTTCTAGGCCATCCATCACTGGCATTTGAATATCCATAAAAATAATATCAATCGTGTTTTCTTCTACTTTAATGAGTGCTTCCTCGCCATTACTTGCAGAGATAACAGTCATATTCATTTTAGTTAATAGTGCTTCAAGAATCTCTTGGTTTACAGGGTTATCATCTACTGCAAGTGCGGTGTAACCGGTAAACTGTGGGTAAGACTCTCCTTCTTTAAGCTGTGTTGAGTCGGGCAATAATAAACGCATTAACTGAGAATCAGTGTGAGTATTACCTATTGTTATAATATCAATATGATCGCTATCGGGGACTGCCTGCGGATGCTCTTGATCGTTAATGAGTAAAATAAGCAGTAGTTTGTGTTTATTTTTTTGTTTTTGTAAGTACAGTTGCTGCAAAATAAAATTATCTTTTAGTTCTTTGTGTGACAACGTCATGATCACAATATTAAAAGGGTTACTCGGTTGAGACATTTTTGCAATTGCACGTAGCGGCTCTTGGGTAATTTCTGCAGTAATATCAGCGCTACTTAATAACTTAGTGAGTGATTTTATTTGCTCAGTATCGGGAGTAATTAGTAAGGCATGCTTTTTAAGCGTTTCTTTGCTTGTCATTTTAAACGGTAGTGTAAAATAAAACTCACTCCCGACGTGGGGTGTGCTGCGTACTTGTATTTCGCCGCCTAGTAACTTGGTTAGTTGCTTACAAATAGTTAAACCTAATCCGGTGCCGCCATACTTACGTGTTGTACTGGAATCGCCTTGGTAGAACGAGTCAAAAATTGAGGCGGTTTGCTCTGGCGTCATGCCTATACCTGTATCTTTAATACCAAAGCGTAACTGTATTTGCTGCTCATCTTGTGTTGTGGCTTCAATTGTTACTGTTACTTCACCGCGCTCTGTAAATTTAATGGCATTACCTACACAGTTATTAATAACTTGACTCAAGTGCAGTGGATCGCCCATCAGCTCAAGCCCTGCATCAACATGCAATACAAAATTAAGGCGCAACCCTTTTTGTTTCGCATTTACCGAAAATAAATTTTTTACATTAGAAACCACGGTATGCAAAGTAAAAGGGATTGATTCAAGCTTTACTTTGTCAGACTCAAGCTTTGAAAAGTCGAGTACGTTATTAAGTATTTGCAGTAAGTTTTGAGCGCTTGAAAACGCTTTATCTGCATAGTGTTTTTGTTTTGCTGGAAGAGCGCTGCTTTGTAATAGCTGCAGCATGCCTAAAATACCGTTCATTGGAGTGCGAAGCTCATGGCTCATATTAGCTACAAAGTCACCTTTCGCTTGGTTGGCATTTTTTGCTTGGGTGATGGCAACTGTAAGCTCTTTATTCATTAATTCCATTTTAGAATTAAGCGCTTGGGTTTCTGCTAGTAGCTCTTTTGTTTGTTTGTTTTTTAAATACAGCGCATTAGCCGCGGTAATAACCGAGTTAATTTCATTTTGATGATGCTCATCACTATTTAGTGTTACTTGCTTTTCATTACTCATATCATTTAACAGCTTAGTTAATTTCGCAATGGGCTTAATGACAGAGTTAAATATAAAAAAGGTAATTACTATTATGATAACAGTGATCAGCGCGGCAAAAAGGTTGGCCATTTCGGTACTTTTTAATACGTGGTCTCTTAGCTGCTGCTCGGTCTGGGTGAGCTTTTGCTTCTCTACATCCCTAATTTTTTCGGCTAGGTAAAGCAGCTCGTTTTCTATTCCTGTTAAAACTACATTTATCGAAAACGTGTAGCTACGGGTTAAAATAACTAATTGGCTATACGCTTGCTCAAGCTCGTCAGTATTATTAAGTAGGTTAACATTAGCGGTTTCAATACTCGCCAGTAGGGTATTTAAGTGTGCTAGGTTATCTTGCACATTTTGTGCTTCATCATAATTTGGCTTGTGTAAATAATTGGTTGTTGCTTGTTCTATATTGCTAATAGTTAAAAGGGTATTCACTATTTTATTTTGCTTGCTGGTTAGCGTGTTTTTTTTAAGCTCATTAAGTTGTGCTTTTAGCGCTTCAATAGGTTGTTTGAACTGTGTAATGTACAGCTGCTCTCGTTTAGTTCTGTTAACGACTACGCGATTAAATGTATCTTGGTAATTATTTAAGTACTCGTTAAGGCGTTTTATATTGTTTTGATAGTTTTCATCATACTCATTTAAATGTGTACTTAGCGTATCTAAATCCATTTTTGCAGCATTTAAGTGCACATTAAACTTTTCAATGGTATTGCTATTAGCATGATCTAGATAAGCAATAGCTTGGCTTTGTAAAGAAATCACATCGTTTTCTAAACGGGTAACGGACTCGCTTTGTAATAAAGCTTTGTGCTGCGCATTTTGCAGCTCAAAAAGTGATTTTTGCGAATAATTGAATAGGTAACTTTGCAAAATTAATAAAGTAATTAATACGCATAGGGCAATTATTATTTTTGATTTTATTGAACGGGTTATCATTATCTGCTTATTAACTCATACCATTTTTGCAAGCTGTAATCGTAAGTCGGCATAACGCTATTCCAAACAGCTACATTGCTTAAGCGTTTTAAATAGCTACCACCATTTCGCTGCTCGCCGGCTTTTACTGCGACTTGTTTTTGGGTGTTTAGTAAGTCAACCGTAGTGGGCTTGCCTAAGTACCAGTAATCCCATTCACTTGGTGAAAGCATTGCTTTTGAGCGCTGTGGATTACTAATGTAATACCCTTGGCGAGCAATAAATGCGCCGGCCCAACCCGAAAGCCACCAGTTCATGTAATCGTATGCGGCATCTTTTTGGTTATTATTAACCTGTGACGATAAGCACATTACCCCATGCCAGCCACGATAGCCCTCTTTTGGGGCGGCAAATCGCACGTTAACATTTTGGCTATTGAGCGCGGCCACAGCGGGGGAAAACATACTTTCTATGTGCACGCGTTGGCTTTTCATAAATTCAACAGACTCTGGCACCGAGTTCCAATAACCTGCAAAATGCCCTTGGCGTTTATAGTCAATTAAAATACTAAATAAACGGTCAAGCTCGGAGCGAGTAATCGCACCAATATCTTTAAATGTTATTAACCCTTTGCTTTGTGCTGCCAAGGCAAGGTCAAATAAGCCAATTGTGGGTGCATTTACAATACCTACTTTACCTCGGTGGGCATCATCAAGTAACCAGCCCCAGCTTTCAGTTTCGTAGGCAATACCAGGTTTTATTTTGGCGGTGTTATAGCCAAAAGAGTCAACATTATGTACATAAGGTAAAAAGCTAATGTAATCGCTTTCGTTTGCGCTTAGTGTGCCGTCCTCTTGTACGTTGAGTAATTTATAAGGGGCGTCGCCTGCACCTAATTTTGCATCGGGAGTGAGTTTCCCTGTTTTGGTAAGAGAATTTATTTCATTAAAGTAGGTTAGCCGTTTTTTTTCTATGGGCTGAATAGACCCCGCCCGCCAAAGCACATTTATACTGTTTGACCATTGCTCATATAAATCAAATGAGCCAGGGTCCATGGAGGCTTTTTGTAATACGGCAGCACTACCTGCAGGGGAAAATTCTATATTTATGCCTAAATCAAGCATTGCTTGTTTACGAATGGCTTCTTGTAGCGTTACATGTGTTCCTAAGACTCTTAGGGTTACTTTTTTTCGGGCAAACACATATGGTACATGCGTAACTACGCCGGCGGTTAAACCGATGACTGCGAGCTTTTTTAATGTGGTGCGTTTAGGGGTATCCATTGTTTAAGCCAAAAGTATCACTGCTACAGATGAGATAATTTATAGCCAACAAAGACTAAACAAACAAGGAATGAGCAAATATAAAAGTTATTGTGTAGAAGATAAAAGAATAATAAGACGATGAAAAATAGGAAGTAATAGAAGAGTAGGAAAGTGGTGGAGCTAAGCAGGATCGAACTGCTGACCTCCTGCGTGCAAGGCAGGCGCTCTCCCAGCTGAGCTATAGCCCCACATTCCTAAATTACATAGTTGTAATTACTTGGCTGCTGAGTTCCAAGCGGGGTGAACTTTAAATATTTTTATAAATTTGGTCAAGTATTTTTTAGCAATATTTAACTGTTATCGTTTATTTTTGATAGACTCGAGAAAAATACCTCGCGAAACGACAAAAACAATGAAAAAAAGTATTTGTATACTTGCTTTGCTACTTGCAGGGTGTGCCAGTAATGAAGCGCCTCCTTATGAAATAAATAACAAGCAGTTTTATGAGAACCTGGATGAGCAAGGTAACAAAATATTTGCTTATGTTGTATCGGTAAAGGCTGAGCATCGCAGTAACATAAACTTAAATAACGGCGGGNGAGCCGCTCTGATGTAAAACGTTACATAGAACAAGAACACTTCGAAGACTCTAGTGTGTTAAAACTTAAGCTTGAGGATGAAGCCGTCAGGTTTTTAAACGAAACCCTCAGTGAAAATAACTATTGTGAAAATAAACACGAAATTACACAAGTACTATGGCGTGACTTAAGTGTGCAGCTAAGAGGGCGTTGTTTGTAGTATGTTGGCCGATAAAGAAAAGCTTGCGCAGTTGTTAGCGCAATTAGGTATAAATTACGATGTAATAGAACACCCTGCGTTACATACCAGTTTAGATGCTGATGCATTTATGGTGGAGCGCCCAGGTACGCGACTTAAAAACTTGTTTTTGCGTGATAACGAGGGCAAAAAGCACTTTTTAGTAATTACCGCACACGACAAACAGCTCGATTTAAAAACCCTATCTAAGCAACAGGGGCTTTCTCGGTTGGGGTTTGCCTCTAGCGAGCGGTTAGCACGTTATTTAAAAGTGGCGCCCGGGTGTGTGTCTATGCTTGCTTTAGCAAACGATAAACAAAGCAATGTTACTTTGTGGCTTGATCAAGATATTTGGTTTAACGAGCTGTTTCATTGTCACCCGTTTGAAAACACTCAAACTTGGCTGCTTTCAAAAAATGATTTAAATACCTTTTTTGAGCATACAGGGCATCAGCCTCGGGTAATGTTTTTACCTTCTCGATAGCCTAAAGTGACTAAGACTAAACCAATAAAACACACACTCAGTAAGCAAAGCATAAATGCAGTTTGCCCTGAGTGTTGATAAACAATACCTGGCAATAACGAGCCCAGCGCCCCACCACTATAATAAAACGATACATACCCGCCATTTGTTACACTTGCAGGCGCTTTGCTAATCTTGTTAACAAGCGGAGCAGCGCTTGAGTGTATAACAAACATAGCAGCACAAAATAACGTAAACGCGATTAAAAACACACTCAGTTGCTGGCTTATAAGTAATACAATGCTTAAGTTATACACGATAAAAACCGCAGCAAGTAAATGCCAAGCTGAAGGCACTTTTTTAGCAAGCCAAGGTGTTGCAATAGATGCTAAAGCACCGATTAAGTAGCCGCTGTACACTAAGCCAATATCGCGTGTGTTTGTAATTAAAAAGGTGTTTTGCAAAATAAACGGTAGGTAATTTAATAAGGCTGCAAAGCAAAAAAACATACAAAAAACGGCGCCATACAATTTTAGTACTGCCGCATCTTTTAGCTGCTTAATATACGTTAACGGCGTAAGTGCTGACTGATTAGATACCACAAAGCCCGTGGGCTTTATACTTATAGCCAGGCCAATAAGCACAATCGAAATAACATAATAAAAACTTTGCCAATGCCATACATCACTAAATAAAGCGGCCAATACTCGGCCAAAGTAGCCCCCAGCTATGGTACTGCCTATGTATAAGGTCATATTTTTTTGTAAGGCATCTGCGCTGTAACGTATACCAATAAAGCTTGTCATCGCGGTAAGCGCGGCAGGTAAGGTTAAGCCTTGTATAAAACGCACCAAAAGTAATAGCTCAAAACTTGGCGCTACTGTAAACAGTATGCAGCTCACTCCTAAAATAAACATAGCAATACGTAAAATAATAAGCGGGTTTTGCTTGGCTAAAAATAGCCCATAAACCAAAGGCGCAATTGCTAAAGGCAGCATGGTTACGCTCATTAAGCTGCCGGCAAGCGCAGGGGGAACGTTAAATTCGCTAGCAAATAAGCTCAATAAAGGCTGAGGTGCGTACAGCACAAAAAATATAAACACCGAGCAAATAAGTAAGTGAGCAAAACGCATTGTAGGGCTTAAAACATAAGCTGATAAGTTAGCCAAAGTATATGAAAAATGGCTTATATTTCATAGGTTAAATCATTAACAATTGCGCTAAATCAAAGTGTATATTCAGCCCTTTGCTAGATTAATGCTAATAGCACTGTTATTTGTACTCGTTGGTGATTAAAATAAACCTAATATAAGTTTTTAGTGGAACAAAGCCATGGGTTCATTACAAGACCAATTGCTGCAAGCAGGGTTAACAACATCGCACAAAGCTAAAGTTGCTAAGTCAGAAAAACGTAAGCAACAAAAAAAGCAAAAAAAAGGGGCTACCAGTAACCCAAGCGATCTGCAAAAGCACATACAGCAAACTAAATTAGAGCAGCAAAAAAAGGCTGAAGAACTTAACCAGTCGCGCCATGAAGAGCTTAAGCAACGTGAGCAAGTTGCTCGTGTTAAGCAAATACTTGAGCATCATAACCAAGACTCTATCCGCGGTGAGCGTACCTTTAATTTTACTTACGATAACAAAGTAAAAGGGATAGACGTAAACGAGAAAACTCAAAAAGCGTTATCGGGTGGTCGTTTAGCTATTTGTGTACTGGAAGGGCAGTTTTACGTACTCGATGATGAGCCGGCGCGTAAAGTCGCAGAAGTTGATGAAAAGTACATTGTTTTTCATGTTGAACCTGAAAACAAACCAAAAGATGAAGACGACCCATATGCAGACTTTGAAGTACCAGATGATTTAGTATGGTAAGTGTCTGTTCAGTATTGTTTGCTAAAGTTAACAACAATGGCTGAAAACTTAGTCATGTTTGTTTGATCGCCTAACGTAAATTGATACGTATGCTTTTTACTAGATTGTTTACTACAATCAATAGACTATTTTCTAACCGTCAAAAAGAAGAGTGAATATAATGAGCAAGATGAAAGCACTAATAGTAGGCGCGGGTATTAGTTTAGCCGCAAGTTTTTCGTTTAACGCCGCCGCTGCTGATGGCGAAGCCCTTTACACCCAAAAAATGTGTCAAACATGTCACGGTGCAGAAGGTAAAGCACCTATTATGGGCGCATACCCTAAAATTAATGGTCAAAACAAAGACTATTTAGTGGCCCAAATGAAAGATATTAAATCGGGCGCGCGTAGCAATGGTATGACTGCCGCAATGAAAGCAATGGTTGCAACGGTAACGGACGAAGAGTTTGAAGCAATTGCTGACTACCTTTCAAAGGTAAAATAATGCACCGCGTTTAAAAACGTATTATCGTTTTAAATTAAAGCGCAGCGTAAACAGCCACACAATTGTGTGGCTGTTTTGTTTGTGTTTGCTATAAAATTAATACTGCTTTAGACTTCTAAACATCTATTCGTACTTGTGTTGTTGTACGTATTTTAAAAGGCTGATTATGATTGATTTACCCCAACTAGATTTAAAAAATAAAGTGTCGGAGCAAGAGTGGCAATTGCGCGTAGATTTAGCAGCTTGCTACCGATTAGTAGAGCATTTTCGTTGGGGGGATTTAATATACACGCATTTATCGGCACGTTTACCTGGCACTGAACACTACCTTGTAAATGCGTTTGGCTTAACGTTTGACGAAGTAACTGCATCAAACTTAGTAAAGGTTGATTTGCACGGCAATATTATTGACGACACCCCCTTTAGCATTAACCCAGCTGGTTTTACTATCCATAGCGCAATTCACGAAGTGCGTGAAGATGCTCATTGCGTTATTCACTTACATACTAAAGAAACCATTGCCGTTGCTACACAAAAAAATGGCCTATTGCCACTAAGCCAATACTCTATGTTTTCGCTCCCTTCGCTGTCGTACCATGGCTATGAAGGGCTGGCTGTAAATGATGACGAGCGCAAAGTATTACAAGATGATTTAGGCAATACCAATCATATGCTATTGGTAAATCATGGTGGCTTAACCGTAGGTCCAACCGTAGGCGATGCCTTTATGCGTTTTTATGACTTGCAACGTGCCTGCGAAATTCAGCTTGCATTACAAGCCAGCTCACAAGAGGTTATTCCGGTGCCGCAGCCAATTATCGACAATATTTATAACCAAGCTAATGTGGTACATAGCGGCAGCACAGGTGGGCAATTAGCGTGGCCTGCCATGTTACGAAAAGCGTACCGACTTGATCCCAGTTTTGCACAATAGCCTGCGTGGCTAATAAGGAATTTTAATGAAAGTAAATCGCGTAGAAGTATTTGATATTCATTGCCCAGAGCGTCCAGCCTGGACGCCGGTTTTTGTACGTATTCATACCGATGAAGGTATTAGTGGTGTAGGTGAGGCTGGTTTGGCTTACGATTTAGGCCACAGCGCAGCAGCAGCAATGATAAAAGAAATGGCTGATGCTTTTTTAATTGGGCACGACCCGTTTCAAACCGAAAAGTTATGGTCGCGTATGTTACGCGAAAGCTTTTGGGGTTTAGGTGGCGGCCCTGTTGTTTATGCAGCAATGAGCGCCATAGATACAGCACTTTGGGATATAAAAGGTAAAGCACTTGGTTTACCGGTATACCAATTACTGGGCGGCAAAGTAAACGATAAGCTACGTACTTATGCATCGCAGCTACAGTTTGATTGGGACAGCGAATTTAAAGCGTTAGTACAACCGCAAGAATACGCAGAAGCGGCGTTAAAAGCGATTGGCGAAGGTTATGATGCAGTAAAAGTTGACCCTATCCAATACGATAAAGACGGCAATACGTATTACGACCGTACTAAAATAATTTCTCGTGGTGAAATGAAGCTATACCGTGCTCGTATGCAAGCTATACGTGAAGCAGTTGGTGATGAAGTGGATATTATTTTTGAGTGCCACAGCTTACCTGGCGCGACCTCTGCTATACAAATTGGTGAAATAGCCGAAGAGTTTGATTGCATGTACTACGAGGAGCCAGTTAACTACTTAAACCATTCTTTACATGCAAAAGTAGCAGATAAAGTGGCAGTGCCAATTGCAGGCGGTGAGCGTTTATACAACCGCTGGGGTGTGCGTCCTTATTTAGAAGATCAAAGCATTGATGTACTACAACCCGATATCGGTTTATGTGGTGGCTTTACTGAAACTAAAAAAGTATGTGACTACGCCGATATTTTTGATGTGCGTATTCAGGCGCATGTATGTGGCGGGCCTGTTGCTACAGCTGCATCGCTTCATTTAGAAACCGCTATTCCTAACTTTTTGATTCATGAGCATCATACTTATGCCATTAAAAAGTGGAACCGAGAGCTGTGCTTACAAGATCCACAACCAAAAAATGGCTTTTTTGAAGTATCAGAAGAGCCAGGCTTAGGCATTGAATTAAATGATGAGATTGTTATGCGCTCGCAGCGTGTAGAAATTAAATAATTAAAGCTTTATTTAAAGAGTGTTATTTAAATACTATTGTTTAAAAGTAAAAGCCGGTAAGTGATAACTCACTTATCGGCCTTTTTATAGCTGTGTTTATCTAATACCGATGAGCAATACCACTTGAATAGTTAGCGGGTTTAATTGGCAAGATTAATTGTACACGTAACGCCTTTTATCTCAGCGGTGGCTTTACTATCAAGGTGGCGTATATAGCAGCGATTATTGTTTATCATTAACTCAAATTGATCGGGAAAGTTAAGCTGTTGATTGGCTGTTATATCGCTACGGTTTGTGTTTTTAAGAGTAAAGGTACTGGTGTGAATAAAGATATCGTCAGCAAGCGTTACGTTTTTTATATGCATTAAGCGCTCTATAACACGCTCTACCGCTTGGCTATTTGGCTCGGTAAGTAAGGCATGATGCAGCTTAGGAGTAGGCTGCGTGTTAGATGCGCAACCACTTAAAATAGTTAAGATGCCAAGGGCTGATAATTGCGAGTGTAATGTCATAGTCATTGCCGCATTTACGTAAGTGGTTAAATTTAATATAGCTTAACTAGGGCATGTTATAAAAATGCTTAGCATTTGCGTAGCTAAGGTTGTGCCATATTTTATTTGATTTACACAAAGCTTGATGGCTATGCCAAACATCATTATAGCTTGCGTTAATTTGGCAAACCGGAAAGTTACTCGCAAACATAATGCGCTGCTCGCCAAAGTACGAGAGCATAGTTTCAAAACAATCTTGTTGCTGTTGTAAATTCAACGCTAAAAGCTCAAAACCCGAAAACTTAATCGCTATATTATTGTGCGCACTTAGCATGCGAATGCTTTGCTGCCAGTTATTAATATTATTAGGTAGGCCGCTATGGTTTATTATTATTTTTAGCTGAGGCAGCGCCTTAGCGTAACGAGCAAGCTGAGCGGCTATTGCAGTATTTTCAAGCTCAAACTGGGCTTCATAATACAGCCCTTGCAGGCAAAGGGTTTGCAAATTACTAAAGCACACTGGGTTTAATAATCGCTGTGCGTTTGCGCCTTCGGTGATATCCCGTATGCCTATTAAATGCGGGTGGGCAAGGGCGTTTATTGCTTTTGCAAATTGCACAGGTGCGCAATCTAACTGAGCGTAACTAATGGCTTTAAAGGGAAGCTTTTTTAAATGCGCCGTTAGCCAATTAAGTTCGTTAATGGGGGCGTTGTTATCAAAACCAGCCTCTACATGTACTATGCCGGCGAGGGTAAAGTCGCTGCTCTCTAGTAGCTCTTTTTCGCTAATAGGTTGTTTTATTAACTCTAAATTTGGCCATGCTGGTGGGTTTTCGCCTTGCAGCCAAGTATATTGCCCCTCGGCAAGGTTAAAAAAATGCACGTGGGGGTCAATAATTTTCAGGCTCATCCGCATGTGCTCATTGTGTGGTATATCCGCCATCAATATTTTGTAGGCTACCGGTTATAAAGCTTGCATCATCACTTGCTAAAAAGCTAACTAACGCGGCAACTTCATCAGCTTGTCCTAAGCGGTTTAGCGGTTGAAGGCTTGCCTCTTCTGCCACTATATCGGCCTTGTTAGCCCCACTTTTTTTACAATAAGCATCTATCGCGTTATGAAATAGAGGGGTTTCTATTGTCCCTGGGCATACCGCATTCGCGCGAATATTAAATTGGGCGTAATCAAGTGCTGTAGTTTTTGCCATAGAAGCAAGAGCATGCTTTGTCAGGTTGTAGGCAAACGAGTTAGGTTTACCAATTATTGCCTGATCTGAGGCTATTAAAATAATGGCGCCATTGTTTTGCGCTTTCATGCTGGGTAGTACACTTTGTACAGCCGCATAGGCCCCTTTAACGTTCAATGCAAATAATGCATCGAAAGTATGCTCATCGGTATCCTCAATGCTAGCACTGAGGTGTTTACCAGCGTTAGAAACAAGTACATCTATGCGTGAGCTTTGTTTACAAATGGCCGTAATACAGGCTTTTACAGCACTAACATTACTCACATCGCATTGGTGAAAAACCCCCAGCTCGCTGTACTCAATATCCAGATTGTGCACCGTGTAGCCATTTTCAATAAAGCGTTTTACAACCGCTAATCCAATGCCTTTTGTACCGCCTGTAACAATAGCAACCTTAGACATACTTGCTCCTAATTTAAGGTGTGTGATTAGTGAGAGTGACCACAGCCGCCTTCAGCGTGAACATGGCCATGCGAAATCTCTTCACTGGTTGCTTCACGAACCGATACCACTTCTAAATCAAACGTTAGCGTTTTGCCTGCAAACGGGTGGTTTAAATCGCAATCTGCATTAAAGCGGCCTACTTTAACTAATGTTACCTGGTGTTGGCCTTGGTTTGAGTGCACCATCGCAGTCATACCTGGTTTCCACACTTTTACGTCACCTTGTAGGTGCTTAAGCGGAATACGCTGAATTAAATCGTCAACGCGCTCACCGTATGACTCGCTAGGCTCAAGTGTTACGCTAAACTTATCGCCTGCGGCTTTGCCTTCAAGGGCTTTTTCTAAGCCAGGAAGCATGCCTTCGCTGCCATGAATATAGCTAAGAGGCGCGTGGTTTACACTGCTTTCTAGTTGCTCGCCCGCTTCGCTTAATGTGTAATGAAATTCAACTGCTGAATTTTTGCTAATTTGCATGCTTGTCTCTTTAAGTTTTTGACTAAGTTAAAAGCCGATTTTACGCGAAATACCGAGCTTTATAAACTCAGCGTGGTTGAATAAGTGATTTTTGTAGATCTTGCAGTAAATCTTGTTTTTGCTGCGGCTGTTTGGGTTTTTCTGCCTGGGGAATAAATAGCGTTAATTGCGTACCGGGCTTTAAAATGCTTGAGGCCCTTAAGTTGTTCCATTTAGCTAAATCACTGTGCGGCACTTCGTAAAGCTGACTAATGCTCCACAAGCTATCGCCTTGTTTTACTTCATAGTCTATTTCAAGAGTGGGGATCACGACTTCTTGTGGCTCTAAATAAGGACTAATTTGATAATCTATAGTGAGCGATTTTGGGAGCGTTTTAGGCTGTCCAACCAGCAGTTTTTCACCTATGCCTATCATATTATTTTGTTTGCCATTGAGCTGCTTTAACGCGCTTACCGACATGCTGAAGCGTCTTGCAATACTGTATAGCGTATCATTTTTTTTAACGATGTATTCGCCTGCAAAATTAGACTTAAAAAACTGACTTTTTAACAGTGCCTCTTGGCCGATAGGTAAAAGCAATGAGTGGGGACCATTAGGTGAGCTTTGATTTTTTAAATAGCCCTGGTTAAGCGCGTGCAACTGTTTTGAGCCAACCCCAGAGAGCTTAGCGATGACCGAAAAATCAAACTGTTGGCCCACATTCATTTGCGTTGTTATTGGTTTATTAGCCAGTTTAGGACGCTTAAAGCCTTTTTGCGGGTGCTTAACTAAGTAGCTTAGCGCTAACAGTTTAGGTACGTAGTCGGCCGTTTCTTTTGGCAGCTTTAGAGAAAAGTAATCGGTACTTTTACCGCGTTTTTTATTTCGCTCAATGGCTC
>NZ_AUTO01000127.1:0-22413 GCF_000498055.1 Pseudoalteromonas sp. TB51 | reverse complement strand
GAGCATATTCCTGAGGTATCGGCTATTACAACAATTGGCGCTCCTTCAGATGCACAACACGTTGCACATAACTTTGAAGCCCATTTAGACGAAATAAACGCCGCAGGTGAAGCTAAAGTTAGCTTAGCTGGGCGCGAATTTACCATAAAAAAACAATTTGTAGAGGACATAGCAAAGTACGACCGTAGCCATATAGGCAAATTAAAACGCGCACTTTTAGTTATGCACTCCCCTGTTGATGCCACGGTTAATATTTCAGAAGCCGAGAAAATTTACGCATCAGCCAAACACCCAAAAAGCTTTATTAGCCTCGATAACGCCGACCACTTACTAAGTAATAAAAACGATGCCGAGTACGCTGCTACGCTAATTGCTAATTGGGCAAACCGCTACGTTAAATATGAGCAAAGCAACTACAGCGCAAAATTAGAAAACGGCAAAGTACTGATTGAAGAAAAAGATCATATATTTACTCAGCACGTAAGTACTAAAGATCATACATGGCTTGCCGATGAGCCATTAAAAGTAGGTGGCAGTAATTTAGGCCCCGATCCTTACGACCATATACTCGCAGGCCTAGGCGCGTGTACCTCAATGACACTGCGTATGTATGCAACCTTAAAAAAGTTGCCGCTTGATCATATAAAAGTAGAGCTTGAACACACCCGCGACTATTACAAAGATTGCGACAACGGCGAATGTACCCAAAACCTAGAGGCCATTACCCGTAAAATTACCCTACGCGGCGACTTAACCGAAGCACAGCGCCAACGCCTGCTCGAAATAGCCGACAAATGCCCTGTGCATAAAACCCTGCATAACAGCCCAATAGTAGTAAGTGAATTAGTTGAGTAACTAAAACAAAAATAGCGCAGCTGTGGCTGCGCTATATACGAAAAGCAATAACTAAGATTCAATTTTTTTAAAAAATTGAACGGTCTTAATATTCTCTAACAAGTTAGGATCACAAGTATACTCAAACTCCCCCATTTGGTCAGAGCTATGCTTATTTGGAGCGGATAAAATCGCAGGCGTTGGGGCATAAGCTTTTAAAAGGACGCCACCTGACTCAATAGCATTTAGACCACTGGCAAAAGCTTCTGCAACACTTTGAAGAGGAGTCCAACAAAAACCTATTTTATTTTGTTGGTATAAAAAATGACATTCACCTCGATACAAAACCAATCCATTTCCACTGTAGGTTGGCATAGTTAACTTTAATACATTCAGTAAAAGTTTATCATTTGAAAGTTTACGTCTTAAGTGACCGCCGTTTTCTGTCCATAGAAGATGGACTTTATCTTTTTGAATATCTAAGTCGTGGTATTCTCTTAATATAAATGTAAAAGCTTGTGTCCAAGTTAATTTATTTAAATCACAAGTATAATTACCATTAACAAATTCCCGACCTACTTGCTCATATAATTCCATCTTTTAGTCCAAGAAGTTTAGCTGATTACTACTTATAAATCCGGTCATTTCTTTACTCATTCTCTGTACCAGCCATTTTGGTCCGCCGTCGTACATATCGTTATGGCGCGATTTTTCAATTATTACTTGACTAACAGGGAAGTTTTTTAGCTCTGTTTCATTTAATAAAACATTCGCATCGGCTGCGTAATCACTACCACGCAGTGTAAGCACGCGTATATTTTTATTACGTGGGATCAACATGCGGCGGTGATCGAGGGTAATTATTTGGCTTACTTCATTTGGGTAAATTGAAGCATATAAAGCAGATATATCGCCGCCGTTTGAGTGGCCAAATAACGTGAGCTGGGAAAAGTTATACTCAGGGTATTGAGCACTTAGCTGATTAACTAAAAACTTAAGCGTAACCACACCGCGATGCCAGTTTTCCATGCGGGTGGTTAAATAAGGCTGTATGCGATTAAGCGCAGGGTCGGTTTTTAGCTCATGTGCGACTGCAATGCTTAAATAACCCTGTGCATTAAATAGCTTACTCGCAAACGTGTAGTCATTGTGGCTAATGCCGTAGCCTGCATTTATAAATGCTACAGGGCACTTTGCGTGTACGCTGCATTGATTACTCTCATTGGGGTATGTGATATTTATAGGGATGGTGCGATTGCGGCTTTGATCCACTATTACATCATCAGCAAAGCTTAATGGTGATATTAAACTCGCGGTTAGGCTAAATGCACTTAATGTTAGTAACTTTTTTATTGTTTTATGCATGTTGTAACTTATATAAATTATTGTTTTTAAATAAAAATAACTTTTACTATAAAGGTTAGCGCGCGCCATTGCTAATGTATGCGATAATACGGGTATTATTTTTAGTTAATTTAGAAAAGTACCCCATGAAATCATACAGCACTATTGAACAACGTATCGACATTTTGCAAAGTCGAATAGAAACCTACAAAGAAGAAATCGCCGTGTTACAGGCCGAGCCAAAAAGTAACAACGAGCGTATTATTTTTAAATTTATTGAAACAGGCAGCACAGGTAAAACAAAAGACTTTGTGCGCGAACTTGGTATTAAGTCGCCGCGCGATAGCTTATATTCATCAGGTGATGTAACCAAATTAATCAAAGACGGCGCTGATGACATCACCCCTGCACTGCTTGAAATTGCCCGCACATTGGCAAACGCACGTAATAAAAATGGCCCTAGCTGTTAATACCAAGCTACAGGCCACTGTTTAATCTTATTAAAGGTTATTCATTGTTTAGAGGCTTGCAATATGCAGCTTCTAAACGCTCCTCACATATTAATCGCAAAGCTCAATGTTAAGGCTTGTCAGTAAATTAAGGGCTTCAAAGCGCTCAAACTTAGCCCCCGCTAACGTATTACTGTTTAAATCTATATTAAATTCTGTAGCCCCTACAAAGTCACACTCAGTTAAAGTGGTTTGAAAAAACTCACTATCGCGAAAATTACTCCCTGTAAATGTACTTTGCTTTAAATTGGCATGTCTAAAATCAACATTTTTTGCAAAGCAGTGTATTAATTTTAGTGATTTTAAAGTTAATTCATAAAAAGAGCAGTTACTAAGCTCACAGCTATTAAAGCTCACCGGCGCATCAATACTTAGCGCTCCCCAATCTGCATCGCCCCATTGCACGCTGTTTAACTTACAATGGCTAAAGCTTACATTTTCAAGCGAGCTGTATCCCCATTCAATGCTCGATAAATTGCAATGCTCAAAGCTGCACTCTATAAATCGACACGTTTTAAATTGCCCCTGAGATAAGTCGCAATTTATAAACGTACATGCTTCAAATTCTGTGTTTTGGAGTGTGTGTTTTGCTAGCTGTAAGGCACTAAATTGCTGATCGCAATAATAGCTATTATTAGAAATTGGCACTGTGACTATGTGTCCGTATTTAGGGTTGTTTAATGGGCATAAGGGCTGGTTTTTGGCAAGTCTTGTTTAAGCGCTAATAAGGCGATAAAAATTAAGCCAAAGAGCGGAAATACCGCTAAACATCCGCCTACAAAAGCTAAAACGCCCGGCATGGTGCTTTTTCGTTTACCTATTTTGTAGCTAATAAGCGCAAAAATTGGAATGCAAAACAAAATAAAAAAAGCTAAAAATTCACCAAATAATGTCAGATTAAACGACATAAGAACTCCCTCTCTATTGAATAATATTTGATACCAAGCAACTTAAATATTTAACTATTCTAGCGTGCTAAATAGACTAATAACTTAACACGATTGATATGAACTGGTTTAAATTTAACCATAAAAAAACCCCTAGGCATACTCCTAAGGGTTTTTAAATCTAGCTAAGCGCATTTGTTGCGCGCGGTATTACTCTTCGCTAGGAATTGCTTTTTCTACCACACTGATTGCAAGCTCAGTTAACGAGTCGCTATTAGCTTTGCTAGGTGCATCGGTTAATAAGCACGATGCTTGAGTGGTTTTAGGGAACGCAATAACGTCACGAATGTTATCGGTACCACATAAAAGCATAACTAAACGGTCAAGACCAAAGGCTAAACCAGCATGTGGTGGTGTGCCGTATTTAAGGGCATCAAGTAAAAAGCCAAACTTGTCTTGTTGCTCTTGCGCATCAATACCTAAAATTCTAAATGCTGCTTCTTGCATATCGGCATTATGAATACGTACCGAACCGCCACCTACTTCGTAGCCGTTTAATACCATGTCGTAAGCATCTGAAATAGCCGCGGCAGGGTTTGCTTCAAGCTCTTCTGCGCTAATATCTTTTGGTGCGGTGAATGGATGATGCACAGCATGTAACGTGCCTTCGTCATCTTCTTCAAACATTGGAAAGTCAACAACCCAAAGTGGCGCCCAGCTATCAAGGTTAGTGATTTCTAAATCAACACCAATCTTCAAGCGAAGCGCGCCCATTGCTTCGTTTACAACGTTGCGTTTATCGGCACCAAATAAAATAATGTCGCCCGTTTGTGCGTTAGTGCGTTCAAGTAACTGGGTAATTACCTCTTCGTTTAAAAACTTAGCCACTGGAGATTGAACGCCTTCAGCGCCTGCATCACGGTCGTTTACTTTCATCCACGCCATACCTTTAGCGCCGTAAATGCCAATAAACTTAGTGTAATCGTCAAGTTGCTTACGCGAAAGCTTAGCGCCACCCGGTACTGTTAATACAGCAACGCGGCCTTTTTCGTCGTTAGCAGGGCCTGAAAATACGTTAAACTCTACGTCTTTTACTAAATCAGCTACATCAACAAGCTTCATTGGGTTACGTAAGTCTGGCTTATCAGAACCGTAAAGGCTCATTGCCTCGCTGTAAGGCATAATTGGGAAATCGCCTAAATCAACGTTTAATAATGATTGCCACATTTCACGGATCATTTTTTCAGTCATACCACGTACTTGATCAGAGCTCATGAACGAGGTTTCTAAATCTATTTGGGTAAATTCAGGTTGGCGATCGGCACGTAAATCTTCATCACGGAAACATTTAACAATTTGGTAGTAACGGTCAAAACCCGACATCATCAACAATTGCTTAAACAACTGTGGCGACTGTGGTAATGCGTAAAAGCTACCTTTATGAACACGGCTTGGTACTAAGTAATCGCGTGCACCTTCTGGTGTTGCTTTTGTAAGTACAGGTGTTTCAATGTCTAAAAAGCCATTGTCATCTAAAAAGCGACGAACAAAGCTGCTTGCTTTAGCGCGCAGTTTAATACGGTCGCTCATTTCAAGGCGACGTAAATCTAAGTAGCGGTACTTTAAACGGCGCTCTTCAGAGTTGGTTTGATTAAAATCAAGCGGAAGCGGCTCAGAGCGGTTAATAATAGTTAGCTCAGTGCCTAAAATTTCTACTTCGCCTGTTGCCATGTCTTTATTTACTTGGCTTTCAGGGCGCGCACGTACAACCCCTTTTAACTGCACACAAAACTCTTGGCGAAGTTTGTTAGCGTTATCCATTAGTCCTTCAACCTCTGGATCGAATACAACTTGTACTAACCCTTCTCTATCGCGTAAATCGACAAAGATAAGTCCACCAAGGTCACGTCGTTTGTTGATCCAGCCACATAGTTCAACTTCTTGATCTACGTGAGTTTTATTTAGCTGTCCGCAATATATAGAGCGCATAGTTTTCCTGTCAGATAAAAGGCTTAAACGGTTATATTTATTTGTTTTAAGGCGTGTGATTTAAAAAACTGGTCACCACAATACAAATAAAGCCGCTAGCAATCTAAAAATAATCAAATTAAGCCCTGCATTATACCCAAGTAGTATCAAGATGCTAGGGCGTGTTGAACGTTGGTGGTTGAATTTGCAGCAAGCACCGTATGTATTTGGTACACTTACGCCACGAAGTCATTAAGCCACCCTTTTTATGTTATATATTGGATGCCCTCAGTGGTCGAGCAGCGCCTGGAAAGGCAACTTATTTACCCGCCAATGTAAAAATGCCGATATGCTAAGCCAATATGCCCAGCATTTTAATTCAGTTGAAGGCAATACCAGCTTTTACGCAGACCCAGCGCCAAGCACTGTTTTACGCTGGGCTCAAAGCGTACCCGAGGACTTTAAATTTACGTTTAAGTTTCATCGTCGCTTTAGCCACGAGCTTGCGCTTAGTAATGTTCAAACAGAACTTAATGACTGGCTTACGTTATTTGCCCCAATACTTGAAAAAACAGGGCAAATAATGCTGCAATTACCCAAAGCGTTTGGTCCAAGCGATTTACCTAAATTAACGCAATTTATTAGCTTGCTCCCCAAAGAGCTAAAGTACGGTGTAGAAGTACGCCATAGTGATTTTTTTAAAAAAGGTGAGGCCGAAATTGCCCTTAATCAGCTATTAATGGCAAATAATATAAACCGTATTTCTATGGATACCCGTGCGCTTTTTGCAGTAAAGCCCACCACCGAGGCTTTAATAGATGCACAACAAAAAAAGCCCCACTTACCGGTACATGCAATAGCTACTGGCTCNGCAGCCGATGGCACGCTTTGTAATAGCCGATTTACAAAACGACTATAAACCCTTTTATAAACCGTGGCTCAATAAAGTAAAACAATGGCTTGATGAAGGTAAATCCCCGTATGTGTTTTTTCATACTGCTGATAACCGTGAATCTCCACTCCTTGCTAGGCAGTTTTGTGAAGACCTAGGGTATAATCACCCGGTATTAAATCCATTCAGCGGCGAAAAAGAAGCCCACCAGCCAACGCTTTTTTAAATAGAGAATAAAAATGAGTGAATACGCACGTTACTTTACCGGCTACCCAGCTAACATTGTTGAGCAAGTATTAAGCCTTATAAATAACAACAAGGTATGTGACTACTTACTTAAAAAGTACCCACACGCGCACACCATAACCACCGACAAACTACTTTACAGCTACGCCACTGATTTAAAAAAGCAGTATTTAAAAAACGCCCCACCGTTTGGCCGCGCTGCATTTAAAAAACAAGGGGATATGGTTACCAACGCACTCGGTACTCACACCTACCGCATGCAGGGTAAAACCCGTAAGCACGATTTAGCCATAAACAGTGACTTACTGCGCGCACCCGAGCCACTGTTAAAAGCGCTAGTCGTACACGAACTCGCCCACTTTAAAGAAAAAGATCACAATAAAAGCTTTTATAAAATGTGCTGCCACATGGAGCCGCAATACCATCAGTTAGAGTTAGATTTACGGATTTTTTGTGTGGTGGTGGCAATGGGTGAGAATCCTTATGTTTAGCTGATTTTAGCTGTGACAAATATCTATCTATTAAGTAGTATAAGTTACACATTAAAAAAGGAATTATCTAATGCCCCCTAGTTACTCTCTTAGAATAGATTTTGCTCGTAATGTAAGCAACCCCGAAAGAGTCTTCAACTCTATGGGTTTACTTGTTGAAGGTTTTGATAAACTACACTCAACGATACTACTAGGCTTTGGCACAAAAATAGAGTTTAGTTCCGCACTTTCAGAAACACGGAAAGGATCTGTAATTGCCGATATCAAACATAACGTCATTGATAAAGTCAGGGGGGTCAACTTTGAATCTATCTGCGATGCAATTTATAGAGGCCTCGAAGAAGAAATTGCAGTAGCAAAAAAGATTGACTCTGAATCTGACGTTAAATTATTTGCTGAGAAAATTTATTCTCAAATAGCCGCTAATGGACTTGATTTAGAAGAGTTTACTTGTGAATCAAATCTAAATTTATTCGAAATCGCTGAAGCTCTCCACAAAATAGATAACGCGTTGAATCTACTCTCTGAAGAGGATAAAGCACAGTTTGGGAAAATGAAGAAATTTGTTGATATTTCAGATGATTTTTCATGTCCTCGACCTGCATCACAGATTTTCGAAAATGTAGAAGTGACTTTACCATGTCGAGAGGTTGTAGTTATTCGACGCCCTTCTTATGTTTTTGGTCTAAATTGGGACTTAGAAAGTAATTCAAGAAAACCTAAAAAGTTTTCAGCTAAAGTGACGGATGAGGTTTGGTTCGAAAGCTGGAGGAATCATGATAAAGATGCACAACTTTGGCCTGGCGATGGACTTTTAGCCGATATTAAAACTACTAAGAAAGTCAATAATCACCGACAAACGACATCTATCGAATGTGAAATTATTAAAGTTATACGAGTAATACCACAAGAAGAAGTTAAACAAACTGAATTGGATTTAAGTGATGGGTAAGATAAATTATGAGAGTGCAAAAAAGGAAGCTTTATTTATAGCTTTACCATTTTTTGTGCTTTTATTACTTAAAGTACTCCAAGGCGATTTCATTGGTTTTATTAAACTTTCGGATTTTGCTTTAGCAACGTCAATACTATGGGGGCAATTGCTAGCAAAAACATTTGATGTACCAGATAAAAACAAAAACAAAGATAAATTCAGCACTAAACAAGTACAAATTTTCATCTTTTCGTTTTTATCTTTAACTCTTTATATCGGGCTTAATTTTTTAAATGATATTAGCGAAATCGTATATTGGGCTCAACTCACTTGGTATGGATTTTCAATCCTTTATTACATCCCAATATCAACGTTAATGAGTGATTTAACAAAGAGGTGATAAGCTGAATTTTTTAATAACTCACTGATAGCTTAAAACTGACAGCTCAAAAGCACGTTGGGTTTCGCTTCGCTCAACCCAACCTACATTACAGCCCTAGCTCAGCCATAAAGTCATCATCGGCATCATCTTGTTCTGCTTCTTTTGACTTAGCTTTTGCTTTTTCGGCCTTTTGCTTAGCTTCGTTTTCGATAATGTCATCAGGGTCTATCGCTTCTACAATGTCAAAGTCATGTAGTTTAATAAACTCTGTTTTATCCATTGCCAGCTCTAGGTAAAAGATATTTTGGTTGCGCGTAGTAAAGGTTACGCGGCGTGCTTGTGGACGATCCATAGTGGTATCAACCGATATTTGCACTTGTTTATTAATCGCCATCATTTTTGGCTGGTTTTGCGTAATAGAGGTATGTAACTGCTCACGCACTTTAGAAGTGAAGTCACCAACAATTTGGTTCATCAGCTCGCCCATTACATTTGAAACGTCATCTGATAAATGACTGTGGGCAATTTCTTCTTCAGGCATGCCCATATTGCGCATGTAATCGCCGTAAATTTCCATTGCCGCTTGCGCTGTAAAATTAGTGACTACCAGCCCTGTAAAGCCACCATCAAATAATACAAAACAGCCAATGTCTGGACGCATACAGGTGCGCGTTATTTTTTGCACCATAGCCGAGTAGCTAATTTCGTTACCACTGGCTGATGACAGAACACCCGTCACTGAATGACATAGGGTTGCTAATATATCGTCTGTGCTAATTACCTTACTTTTGCTCATTTAACGTTCTCTTTTATACTTATTATTCATAATTCTAGCCAAGCTACTGAATTTATCACTGACTATCCAGTATAAAATGTTAAAATAGTGCCATTATTTTTAAAGAGACTGCCTTAGTGAGTATAAAAGACAGTATTTACGCCTCTGAGCAACAAGTAAAAGATTTTAGCTTTGACCAAAATGTGGTTGAGGTTTTTCCGGATATGATCCAGCGCTCTGTGCCTGGGTATGCCACCATCGTAAGCACTATGGGTAAATTGGCCGGTGAATATGCGCAAAGTAATTCAAACCTTTACGATTTAGGCTGCTCGCTTGGTGCGGTTACCCTAAGCATGCGCCGTAATATTCGCACCGATAACTGCCACATTATTGCTGTAGATAACTCACAAGCTATGGTTGAGCGTTGTAAGGTTCATTTACAAGGCTTTAAGTCAGACGTGCCTGTTACAGTAACTTTAGGCGATATTAACGAGCTTGAGATTCAAAATGCGTCGGTAGTGGCCATGAATTTTACCTTGCAATTTATTCCGCCATTCCAGCGCCAAGCCGTGCTTGAAAAAATTTACGCTAACTTAAAACCCGGTGGCGTACTGCTCCTTAGCGAAAAAATTAAAGCCGAAAACGAGCAGTGCGATAATTTATTAATTGATTTGCACCACGACTTTAAACGCCACAATGGCTACTCAGAGCTTGAAATAAGCCAAAAACGTACTGCCATTGAAAACGTGATGCGCCCCGATACGCTAAGCACTCACTTTAATCGTTTAAGCGACATTGGTTTTAACCAAACGCAGGTGTGGTATCAATGTTTTAACTTTTGCTCAATGGTAGCAATTAAATAAAGAGAGTGACTTATGTCTCAATGGTTTAACCAATTTTACGCAGCAATTGCACAAAGCCCGCTTAGCCACTGGCTAGAAACCCTGCCCGCTCAATTAAAGCATTGGCAAAACGAGGCAAGCCATGGCGATTTACCAAAATGGCAAAAAGTACTTAAAAATCTGCCAGAAGTAAAAACAACCCACGTTGATATCGCCACTAAAGTAGAAATTGGTGCACCGGGGGAGATGAGCGAAGGCGAGCAAAAACAAGCCACGCATTTATTAAAACGCATGATGCCATGGCGCAAAGGCCCCTTTACTGTACACGGTATTGAAATAAACACTGAGTGGCGCAGCGATTGGAAGTGGGACCGCCTGCTTCCCCATATTGAGCCATTAAAAGGCCGCACAGTATTAGATATAGGCTGTGGCTCTGGCTATCACTTATGGCGTATGCGCGGTGAAGGCGCTGAATTTGTAGTGGGTATTGACCCTTCTGATTTATTTTTGTGTCAGTTTCAGGCCATTAAACATTACAACCCAGACGAAAACGTGCATTTATTACCATTAGGTGTAGAAGCACTACCCGAGCTTAAAGCGTTTGATACGGTGTTTTCTATGGGGGTGCTGTATCACCGCCGCTCGCCTATCGATTTTTTAGCGCAGTTAAAAGCGCAGCTTCGCCCAGGTGGCGAACTCGTACTAGAAACGTTAGTAATTGAAGGCGATGAAAACACCGTACTTGTACCTACCGACCGCTACGCAAAAATGCGCAACGTTTGGTTTATTCCAAGTACTGCTGCACTAAAACTGTGGATGGAGCGCGTTGGCTTTAAAGATGTGCAAATAAAAGATTGCGCAATTACCACGCTTGATGAGCAACGCAGGACCGACTGGATGGAAAACGAATCGTTAGTTGATTTTTTAGACCCAAACGATATCAGTAAAACCATTGAAGGTTACCCTGCTCCACTTAGAGCAATACTAACTGCCAAAGCATAAATAACTAAAAAGCACCCTAGGGTGCTTTTTTTGTGCAATTAACAAACTAATAGCGGACAAGTGTCCTTGTTAATTATTTCAAAACTATATTTGAGCTAGCCGCGCAGTTGCAATTGTTGTAAAATACGCGCGTTTCTAAGCTATCGAAAAGCAACCCCAAGCAATTATTTGAGGAAAACCTGTGAGCGAACAAAAACAGTCATTAAGCTATAAAGACGCGGGCGTAGATATCGACGCTGGTAATGCACTTGTTGAGCGTATTAAAGGCGTAGTTAAAAAAACGCGTCGTCCAGAAGTAATGGGCGGAATTGGTGGTTTTGGCGCTCTTTGCGAAATTCCAGAAGGTTACAAACAGCCAGTACTAGTAGCAGGTACTGACGGTGTAGGTACTAAACTACGTTTAGCTATCGACTTAAAAAAACACGACACTGTAGGTATTGATTTAGTTGCAATGTGTGTAAACGATTTAATAGTACAAGGCGCTGAACCCCTGTTTTTTCTAGATTACTATGCAACAGGTAAACTAGATGTAGACACAGCGGCCGATGTAGTAACCGGTATTGGTAAAGGCTGTGAGATTTCTGGCTGTGCCCTGATTGGCGGCGAAACAGCTGAAATGCCAGGTATGTACGATGGTGAAGACTACGACATGGCCGGTTTTTGTACCGGTGTAGTAGAAAAATCTAAAATTATTGATGGCACAAAAGTAGCAGCCGGCGATCAACTTATTGCCCTTGCCTCTAGCGGTCCGCACTCAAACGGCTTTTCTTTAATTCGTAAAGTGCTTGAAGTATCAAACGCCGATACGAACCAAGTTATTGACGGCAAAACACTAGGCGAGCACTTACTAGAGCCAACCCGTATTTACGTTAAACCTTTACTTGAGTTATTTAAGCAAGTAGACGTGCATGCCCTATCGCATATTACTGGCGGCGGCTTTTGGGAAAACATTCCGCGTGTATTACCTGATTCTGCAAAAGCAGTAGTTAAAGGCGATAGCTGGCAGTGGCCAACCGTTTTTAACTGGTTACAAGAAAACGGCAATATTACTACGCACGAAATGTACCGTACATTTAACTGTGGTGTAGGCATGGTATTAGTAGTACCAGGCGACGCGCTAGAGCAAAGCTTAAGCATTTTAAAAGAGCTTGGCGAAAACGCATGGCACCTTGGTGAAATTCAAGATGCCGTTGCCGGCGAAGAGCAAGTAGAAATTGTAGGTGGTGCTAAGTAATGGCACCCATTCGCTTAGTGGTATTAATATCGGGTAGTGGTTCTAATTTACAAGCCANGGCTGTTATAAGTAACAAAGCAGACGCTTACGGCCTTGAGCGTGCAAAACAAGCAGGTATTGCTACAAAAGTGCTCAGTCACAAAGATTTTGACTCGCGCGAGGCCTATGATGCGCAATTAATGAACGTTATTGACTCTTTTATGCCAAATCTAGTTGTATTAGCTGGGTTTATGCGTATTCTTACTCCTAGCTTAGTGCAAAAATATGTTGGAAAAATGTTGAACATTCATCCATCTTTGTTGCCTAAGTATCAGGGGCTGAATACCCACCAAAGAGCAATTGATGCAAAAGACGATGTTCATGGCGTAAGTGTTCATTTTGTAACTGAAGAGTTAGACGGCGGTCCCGTTATTCTTCAAGCGCAAATACCTGTACTCAAGGATGATACAGCAGAAACATTAGCTAAACGCGTGCACGAACAAGAGCATATAATTTATCCTTTGGTGGTCAAGTGGTTCAGTGAACACAGACTTACTATGGAAGCAGATTATGCAGTTCTTGACGAAAAACAACTTCCTGCACACGGCGCGCACTACCCACAATAAAAAAATAAGTGCCCTGCTGTTATGTGTGGGCGCTTTACTTCCTACTAGCCTAATTGCAGGCGAACTAACAGAGTATCAAGCCAGCTACGATATTTTACGCAAAGGTAAAAATCATGGCGAGGCAGTACGCGAACTTAAAAAAGTTGGCGAGCAAACATATCAACTTACTTATCACAGCAATATTGAGTGGATGATTTTCTCTGACAAGCGAGAAGAAACCTCAGTATTTACTTTTTTAGATAACAAAGTCACTCCTCATCATTACAATATGGTGCGTACCGGCACCGGCCCAGATAAAGATTATAAAATAGACTTTGATACACAAAATAAAGTGGTCACCAGCAGTACTAGCGAATACCCGCTAAAGTGCGAATGGACTGACGAATTTCAAGATGCTATTTCGTATCAAGTACAAGTACGCGAAGGCTTAAAAAAAGGCGAAACTTATTTTTCGTTTCCGCTTATTGATAAAAAAGGCAATCGCCGCGACTACAACTTTGAAGTGGTTGGCAAAGAAATGATTTCGCTGCCAATTGGTAACGTAGAAGCTATAAAAGTAAAACGTTTATACGATAACGATAAACGCCAAGCCCTTGCTTGGTTTGCACCCGAAATGGACTACATGCTAGTACGTATGTGGAAAGGCGAAAAAGGCATGGAGCAGTTTGAAGTACAAATGAATTCATTTACCGTTACCCAGCCTGTTTCTACTCCTGTAAGTGAGAGCAGCGAAGTCAGATCAGAAGCGCCGTAAACACGGTGATAGCAAACACAAAAAAACGCGATTTTATATCGCGTTTTTTTGTGTTTGCTTTTAGGCTAATTAACTAAATTAGTTCGCCCATTTTAAATAACGCAAACTCCCCTGGCTGCATTTTTTGCCAGCGTTCGTCGTTGGTTAATGGCCGTGTAGCTATTACTGTTACTACATCGTTTGGGGTGGTTTCTTCGTTAAAATCAACCACCATATCGGCATCAATTAACGTTGCTTTACCAAATGGCGCTCGGCGCGTTATGTAGTGTAAGTTATTAGTGCAATACGCCAATACAAATACGCCATCGGTCAATAACATATTAAATACGCCCTTTTCACGTAGCGTATGCGAAAGCTTAGCCGCATATCTAAATACAGAGGCCATATTAGAGGGACGTTTTGGGTATTTTTCACGAATTTTATCTAGCAACCAACAAAACGCCAGCTCACTGTCGGTGTTACCCACAGGGCGATAATATTGTGGTTTTAAATCGTGATAGTTAGATAACTGGCCATTATGTGCATAGGTAATTTCGCGTCCCCAAAGCTCACGGGTAAACGGATGGGTATTTTCAAGGCACACTCGTCCACGGTTTCCTTGGCGAATATGGCTAATTACCGACACGCTTTTAATGGGGTAAGCTTTTACTAGCTTGGCGATTTCTGATTGATAGCTTGGCTCAGGATCTTTAAAGGTTCTACACCCTTTACCCTCATAAAACGTTATACCCCAGCCATCTTTATGCGGGCCAGTATTACCACCGCGCTCTAACAAACCTGAAAAACTAAAACAAATATCCGTAGGTACGTTGGCTGACATGCCAAGTAATTCACACATTAATAAACTAACCCTTAAAAAATACGTATAAATAGCGCTGTACTTTACTATGCGCTACAACAGACATACTTACTTAAAAAAACTTTTTTGGCTAGCTGATTTACTGATTTTTAGCGCTTAAATAATCGCTGTGATTGAATTAAACACAGCAGTGGTGCATGCTTGTTCCTTATAAAGGGAATGATGATAAGCATAATGACTAGTTTGTCGTTAATTTAACGCTGTAATGTACTTGAAACTTACGCTCACTAGCGCTACTCTAACTGAGGTGGTCTGACCTCTATTAAGGAATAAGCAATGACACTCATATTTACACTCGGTTTAATCGCTCTGCTCAGCATCGCGGTTTACCACAGAGCGAGTTGGAACACAGCACTTGGTGTTTCTGCCGCAACATTATTAATTGGTACCTTTGCAGGTGCTTTTGGTTTAATTAGCTGGTTGATCTTTTTGATCATCGCGGTTCCTCTTTCTGTTACTGGCATTCGTCAGCAATATATAATCAAGCCGATTTTTACTACCTTTAAAAAAGTAACACCAAGCATGTCTGACACTGAAAAGTCAGCAATCGATGCCGGTACTACATGGTGGGAAGCTGATTTATTTTGTGGTAACCCAGATTGGAAAAAGCTACACCAATACCCAGTACCAAAGCTGACTATTGAAGAGCAAGCCTTTATTGATGGCCCTGTAGAAGTAGTATGTAGCATGCTAGATGATTGGGAAGCAACACACGAGCTTACCGATTTACCGCAAGATGTATGGCAATATCTAAAAGATAATAAATTCTTTGCCATGATCATCAAAAAAGAATACGGCGGTTTAGAGTTTTCTGCGTTTGCACAATCTTGTGTTCTGCAAAAGTTAACCAGTAAATCGACCTTACTATCGTCAATTGTAGGTGTACCTAACTCGTTAGGCCCTGGTGAATTACTACAGCACTACGGTACTGAGGATCAAAAAAATCATTATTTACCGCGCTTAGCCCAAGGCCAAGAAATTCCATGTTTTGCATTAACCTCGCCAGAAGCAGGCTCTGACGCAAGCTCAATTCCAGACTACGGTGTTGTGTGTAAAGGGCAATGGAACGGTGAAGAAGTAGTAGGTATTAGCCTTACTTGGAACAAGCGTTACATTACTCTTGCACCAGTGGCTACAGTACTTGGTCTTGCCTTTAAACTACAAGATCCAGATGGTTTACTAAGCGACAACAAAGAGCCAGGCATTACCTGTGCGCTTATTCCAACTAACACGCCAGGTGTTGAAATTGGTCGTCGCCACTTCCCGCTTAACGTACCATTTCAAAATGGCCCGACTCGCGGTAAAGATATTTTTGTACCCCTTGATTACATTATTGGTGGCCCAGAAATGGCTGGCCAAGGCTGGCGCATGCTGGTTGAATGTTTATCGGTTGGCCGTGCAATTACATTGCCATCAAACTCTGCCGGTGGCATTAAAACAATTGCCGTAGCAACAGGTGCATACAGTCGTATTCGTCGTCAGTTCCGTTTACCAATTGGTAAAATGGAAGGTGTTGAAGAGTCACTAGCTAAACTTGCAGGTTACGCTTACAGCTCAGATGCAGCGGTTAGTATGTCAACGGGGGCGGTAGATTTAGGTGAAAAGCCATCGGTTGTTTCAGCTATTATTAAATATCACCTTACCGAGCAAATGCGCGAGTCGACCATTCATGCAATGGACGTACTGGGCGGTAAAGGGATTATGCTTGGGCCAAATAACTATTTAGGTCGTGGCTATCAAGGTGCCCCTATTGCTATAACAGTAGAAGGTGCCAACATCTTGACCCGTAATATGATTATTTATGGTCAAGGTGCAATTCGCTGTCATCCATTTGTACTAACCGAGCTTGGTGCTTGTGAAATTGAAGACCGCGAAGAAGCGCTTAACGTATTTGATAAAGCGCTAATGGGCCACATTGGCTTTACAATGTCGAACCTTGTACGCACTAAGTGGCTTGCGCTTAGTGGTGCACGTTTTACTAGCGTACCGTACAAAGACGACACCGCAGAGTTTTACCGTATAGCATCACGCTTTAGTGCATCGCTTGCGCTTATGTCTGACATTAGCATGGCGGTATTTGGTGGCTCGCTTAAACGTAAAGAACGTATTTCAGCACGTTTAGGTGACTTACTAAGCTACTTATATTTAGTGTCTGCAACGCTTAAACGTTATAACGACGAAGGCCGTAAACAAGAAGATTTAGCCCTAGTAAAATGGAGCTGTCAGGATCATCTTTACCATTGCCAACGTGCCCTTGCTGATTTAATTAATAACATGCCGTCTGCCCCATTACGTGGTGTATTAAAAGTATTGTTATTCCCGTTTGGTCGCCCGGTTCGTAAACCTACCGACAAACTTGAGCATAAACTAGCACAACTACTTCAAGTACCTAGCGAAACGCGTAACCGTTTAGCAAGCTATGTTTACTTAAAAGATGAGCCACTAAACCTAGTTGGCCGTCAAGAGCAAACACTTAAAGATGTACTGGCTGTAGAGCCGTTATTTGAACGAGTATGTAAAGAAAAAGGCCTTAAACTGCCATTCTTCCAACTTGATAAAGTAGCGCAAATGGGCCTTGAAGCTGGCATATTAAGCCAAGCAGAAGCTGATAAATTAGCCGCTGTTGAAAAAGCCCGCTTAGACGTAATTAACGTTGATGACTTTGACCCAGCTGATTTATTAGCAGGCAAAGCCGCACGTAAAAGTGAAGACAGCAAAGCAGATGCAGCTTAACCCGTTAGGTTAACGCAGCCAACAGTCCGCCTGTTGTGATCATCCAAACCAGCGCGTAATGCGCTGGTTTTTTTTGCACGATAGCTTGTTGGAGTGCGCACCAAATAATGCCAGTTAATAGCAACAAGCCACTTGCTTGGTTGAATAAAGCAAAAAATCCAATAAGCGAAAGTAAGAGCACAATTAAACTAGGAACAAATTGGCCAATAAAAAATGCTGTTTGCTTATTCTGCATTTTAAAAAACACACTATATTGTTGATGTAGATGACTACAATCAAATTGTAATGAACTACTAAACAACACCACAAAAGCAAGTGACAAAATACTGAATATATCAGCTAAATTAGTGCGCTCTTGTAGTAGTACCTCAAATGCCATAAATACGCACAACAATAAAGCACCTCGCCAAATCAAAGTCCAGCTGTTGTGTATAAAAAACATTAGCCAAAAGCCTGTAAGCGAGCTTAGCTCTAACTTAGCTGCAAAATTAAAAGGTACCATTAAGGTGCTTAAGGCAAATAACAGCACAAAGGCACACTGATAAATCAGTGGACTTACATCAAACGGTAACATTAGCCACATTGCAGATAATAAAAATCCATAAACAAGCGCTATTGGCTTGTATAAGCATAAAATGCCGAGGAGAAATTGTAATAGTAAAAACACCAAAAAATGCGGCACCCTAAGCCACTGGTCTATGCTCAGGTCAATCGCAATAACAAGGCTTGCAATCAACCAGCCATTACTTAACAGCAAAAGCTTTATATCCACCAAACCAAGCCAATACCGCTTTACCAATGTCTGTTGAAACGCTCGTTGGGCTGAGTTTTTTATTGCAGACTTCATTGCGCTTAACATTACACTTTGTAGCAATAAATACAGCCAAGCCATTTGCGCACCATATTGAGGTGCATCACTACTATCAATAATTTTTCCAAGCCCTAAAAAAAGTAGCAATATCAAACCCAACACTGACGAGCCTAACACCACTAAAAATAACAACCCAAAGCTTTTCAGTTGTAATAATAATTGTGTAAGTTCAGTCTTGTATGCCTGAAAACGATAATCCATAAAAGAGCGGTATTGGCCAATAGATTGTTTTAAATTTGCAATCATAAAGGCATACACTCAAAGCCATGCAGTAAAAAAGGCTCGGGCTCGTGACAGGTGATAATTATTTGACCTTGTGGCTTATTTACTAAATATTCATCAAGTAAAATTAATAAATACTCAATACTCGCTTGATCAAGTGCTGCACTGGGTTCATCTAACAGTAAATACGGTGCATCACGCATAAGTGCTAAAATTAACTGGCACTTCTTTTGGTTCCCTGATGATAGAGCGTCAAAGCCTGTATTTAGAAATTCATTAAAATTAAATCCATCGACTATAGCTGTTGGCCAACAACAGCCAAATGTATTTGAGGATAAGTTAATTATTTGCTTTGCTGTTAAAAAGTCGGGTAAAGCAATACTGTCAGAGGCTATAGCAACTTGCTTATGTGGTTCAGTTAATGCGTTTCCAGAAAACAAAAGCTCACCACTTTCGTAAGTTTCAAGCCCCGCTAACATCATCAATAGAGTTGTTTTCCCTTGGCCATTAGGTGCTTCGATGCATATTTTAGGTGCACAGAATCGCACGTTATAACCATTGTACAATATGTTTTCAGCAAACTGTTTATGTAACCCAATAACTTCTATCATAAATACGCACTTTTCAACGAGTTATCATTATAGCGAATACTTATATAAAAACGATTTATGGTTTGTAACACTTTATTACTGTTTGCATATCAGAAATACTTGCGTTTGAAAAACGTTAGGTCAACACTTCTAAATGAAAACATAACTATAAACCAAGGAATGTACCTATGAAAAAAGCCCTCAAACTTGCCTGTATTACCTGTGCTGTATCTCTTGCATTAGCGGGTTGCAATCAATCTAATAGTTTAGTCACTAGCGCTGTAAAAACTGAGCAAACACAACAAATAAAAACCTACGACGCAAAAACTTTTTTTGACACCACCTCTATTATGGGCAGTAGTTTTTCACCAAGTGATGATAAAGTGTTAGTCAGTAGCGATGAAAGCGGCATTTACAGCTTATACGAAGTCGATGTTAAAACCGGTAGTAAAACCCGCTTAACTAATTTTGAAGACAGTACTTACCCAGTACGCTATTTCCCTAATGATGAGCGTATATTGTTTACCAAAGACTCAGGCGGTAACGAACGGTACCATGTTTACGTGCGTGAAGTTAACGGTTCAATCAAAGATTTAACCCCTGGCGATGAAACACGAGCTGGCTTTGCAGGTTTTACAAAAGACGGCAGCCAGTTTTTTATCTCAAGTAATCAGCGTGATGCCAAATTTATGGATTTATATCGTGTAGATAGTGAAACCTATAAAGTGTCTCCTGTTTATCAAAATGAGCTCGGATTAGATGTTGGCGCCATTAGCCCCGATGGACGCTTTATTGCTTTATCTAAAAATAATAGCAATAAAGACAGTGATACATACATTCTTGACACTTATAAAAAAACCCTCAAGCCACAACTTATACCCCAGCATGATGATCCCGCAAAATATATGCCTGAAACCTTCTCTGCTGATGGTAAATATTTATATTACTCTACAGACGAAAAAGGCGAGTTTTCACAAATGTGGCGCTATGAGTTAGCCACAGGTAAGCACACGCCGGCCTTAGAAGATGAGTGGGATGTAACCTTTATCTATTTTTCTAAATCTGGTCGCTACCAAGTAAGTGGTGTCAATGCCGATGCCAGTACCAAAGTGTCTATTTTAGATACTCTGACAGGTAAACAAGTTGCTATGCCCGCCCTACCCAATGGTAATTTACACGGTGTGAATTTCTCAAGTGACGAGAAAACCATGGCGTTTTATTTAACCTCAGACACCTCACCAAGCAATTTATTTGTTTGGCAAGTGGGTAGTAATAAAGCTAAGCAGCTTACTAACACATTAAGTAAAGACATAGATCAAAACGACTTAGTAGAGAGCACCATTGTACGCTTTAAAAGTTTTGATGCTCTAGAAATACCAGGCGTGTTGTATAAACCCAAACAAGCCAACAGAAACAATAAAGTACCTGCGCTTGTGTGGGTGCATGGTGGCCCTGGTGGGCAAAGCCGTACTGGTTACAGAGCAATGCAACAACATTTAGTTAATCATGGCTATGCTATTTTTGCAGTTAACAACCGGGGGAGCTCAGGGTATGGCAAAACATTTTTTCATTTGGATGATAAAAAGCACGGCACTGACGACTTACAAGATATTGTGTACGGTAAAAAGCACCTGCAGAGTTTAGAGTGGGTTGATGCAGATAAAATTGGCATCATAGGGGGCAGCTACGGCGGCTTTATGACTGCTGCAGCCCTTGCTTTTGAGCCGGAAGAATTCAAAGTCGGTATTAATATTTTTGGGGTTACTAACTGGGTAAGAACGCTAAACTCAATTCCACCCTGGTGGGAGAGTTTTAAAAAGGCTTTGTACGATGAAATGGGCGACCCTGCAACAGATGGTGAGCGTCATCGGGCTATATCGCCACTATTTCATGCTAAAAATATCACTAAACCTTTAATGGTAATACAAGGCGCTAACGATCCACGTGTTTTACAAGTTGAAAGCGATGAGCTCGTTGCCGCAGTCAAAGCCAATGGCGTGCCAGTAGAGTATGTATTGTTTGATGATGAAGGGCATGGTTTTACTAAAAAAGAAAACCGTATAACAGCCTCTAACGCTTACTTAAACTTTTTAGATACCTATCTAAAATAGCGCTTAAGCCCATACAACTATGGGCTAAATTTAAGATAAAAGCTGTGTGCTTGTTCGCATACAGCTTTTATGGGTGACGCGTTAATTTTGGTTCTAATACCGCCAGAGCTAAACCAAATACAGCTGCAAATAATCCAATAAACTCAAGCCAGGTATTACCTGCATGTATTATGTAGCGTGGGACAGCATTTGTTGTATAAACACGTTTACCACCCGTCACGTCTTCGACAAATGATTCACCGATATACTCATCCATTAATTTAAAAAGTTCAACACGCCTAGCAAGCATCTCTTTAAGTTTTGCTGTACGCTTTTCAGCACTAGGATCTATTATATAATCTTTCCAATGATTGAAAACATTGAGTGGTTCATCATTTTTAATAATTCCAATTGAGCGATACTCATAAAAATGTTCGTTAAACACATAATTTTTATGGCCTGCATAAAATAGTGCACACCCAAACGAAATTAAAAACATTGCTAAATAAATCAATTTACGCTGAGTTACTGAAGTGCTCACAGCTTTATTTTTATACCACTGCTCAACATCCGGTATCTGCATAAGCCTGGCTTTATCATGACTTGATACAAGCGGCTTCATAAACTCATCAATTGAAAGATCTAATGCTATCAATAAGGCTCTAAATATTTCATTCGAGGGAATTGATTTATCGTTTTCAAGTTTTGATATATACCCAAACCACCTCAAGATGCAGAATTCAGCGTCTCACAGGGGCTTAATATCAAGGCGTTACTTTGCAACAATGGCAGTCCCTTTTAAGAAGTAACAACGATGAGAGTAAGTGCCTGTGAAACGCCCAAAGGGTTGGTTTAAAAGCGATTGATACTGCGTTATTGATTTTAACAATAGAACCACTATTAATTGCAATCAATGCCTTGCCTAAATCGCTTTTAATTCCAACTGAAACTCGCATCTTGAGGTAGTTTGGGTATGATTTTGCTCTATCCCTACTTGCTGGGCAAATTCAGGTTGGCTCAATTTTTTATTATTTCTTAGCTGCTTTACTTGTTGACCTAGTGTGCTCATTTTAGTGCTTCCTTTTTTAAAGTGAGACTAGATTCTTGGCTATTCATGCAGATATAAGAAGCTGAATATTAAAGAATAGGCAGGAATATTAGCAGGTTAGCATTAAGTAGTCGATTTTTTAGCTGATAGCTGATAGCTGATAGCTGATAGCTGATAGCTGATAGCTGATAGCTGATAAAAATTATATTTGGATTAGTTAATAAGGAAATTGTTTATTGCTTGCTATTGAGGAAATAACAAGTGGCGGAGTGGACGGGACTCGAACCCGCGACCCCCGGCG
>NZ_AUTO01000126.1:0-4565 GCF_000498055.1 Pseudoalteromonas sp. TB51 | reverse complement strand
TGAATCGCCCCGTGTTTGCCAGAGACTCAATAACTTGAGAAACTGGAACTATGAAAAAATCAAATCGCTATACATCAGAATTTCGTGAACGTGCAATTAGGCTTGTTACCACACAACAGCATGAATACCCTTCTCTTTGGGCTGCGCTAGTATCGATTTCAGATAAACTGGGATGTACCCCAGAAACACTTAGAGCATGGGTCAAGAAATCTCAAGCTCAACCGTCTAAACCCTCTTCTAATACGCAATCAACTGAAGAACGCCTTGCCGTCTTAGAGCGCGAGAATAAAGAGCTCAAGCGAACGAATGATATCCTGAGGCAAGCTGCCGCTTTTTTCGCCCAAGCGGAGCTCGACCGCAAACAGAAGTAATAGTGGATTTTATTGATGCTTGCAGAGAGCATTACGGTGTCGAGTCAATTTGCAAGGAATTGCCGATTGCACCATCAACGTATTATTCTCATAAACAGATACAAAGAGAGCCTGAGCGACTGTCTAACCGCAAAAAGCGTGATGCTGAGCTGATAATACTCATTCGCGAAGTGTGGGAGGATAATATGTCAGTTTATGGTGCAAGAAAAATATGGAAGCAGCTACAGCTTGACGACCATCAAGTCGCCCGCTGTACAGTCGAACGATTGATGCGAGTTATGGGAATTCAAGGTGTTCGTCGGGGTAAAGCACATAAGACAACGATACCTGACGAGCAACAAGATAAGCCACTTGATTTAGTTAATCGTCAATTTACTGCTGAGCAGCCAAATCAACTTTGGGTAGCTGACATCACCTATGTTGCCACATGGAGTGGGTTTGTTTATGTCGCTTTCGTGATAGATGTTTTTTCACGATACATTGTAGGTTGGCGTGTATCAACGACAATGCACACAGAGCTTATTCTTGATGCGTTAGAGCAAGCTATTTGGCATCGTGGCAACCCCGAAGGGTTAATTCACCACAGCGACAGAGGCAGCCAATATTTGTCTATACGATACACTGAGCGACTTGCTGAAGCTGGAATTCAAGCGTCTGTAGGCAGTGTGGGTGACTCTTATGACAATGCATTGGCTGAAACAATAAATGGATTATTTAAAACAGAGATTATTCGCAGAAATGGCCCGTGGAAGAATGTTGATGCTGTTGAATACGCAACGTTAGAGTGGGTCAATTGGTTTAATAATCAACGCTTATTATCTTCAATTGGGTATATTTCACCAGCTCAATATGAAACAGACTACTATGATAATTTAAACGAGTCAGGTAAAGTGGCCTGACTTAAACAAACTGGTCTCCGATGAACTCGGGGCGATTCAGAATCAGGACATGTCACTCTTAAAGGTCAAGGGTTAGAAAGGATAGTCGACGCTTTATCAATTAGTGAAAGGCCTTAAAATGTTGAAGACAGAGCTGTTCCAGATCACTGGGAGAGGGACTTGATCCATAGCTCAGGAAATAAATTTATCGCGACTCTAGTTGAGCGACATTCTAGGTGTGTAATGTTAGTAAAAGTACCTAGTAATAAAACAAAGCCAGTGACTGAAGCGTTGATTAAACAAGCTAATAAGTTACCCCAGTAGAGCTTTATAAATCATTAACCAGGGATAGAGGATGTGGGCTTATTAACTATAAAGACTTTACTCTAGCTATAGATATTCAAGTATATTTCTGTTATCCGTAATCACCTTGGCAACGAGGTTCCAATGAAAATACAAATAGGCTATTAAGGCAATACTTTCCAAAAGGAACTAACTTAAATGAGCATTCTCAGATAAGATTAAACCAAGTTCCAAGCAACGCAATGAAAGACCGCGAAAAACACTAAAATACGAAATACCTGCGAAGCAATTTAATCAGTGTGTTGCATCGAGTGGTTGAACTCACAGCCATAAGCGAATATTGAAAATTTCTTGTATGTATTTTCAGTTTTAAGCACATTATGCGGCTAATGAATAGGATGATTTGTATGCAATAATGGTGTTCATAATATAGTTAGTATTAAAGCTATTAAAACTATTTATAAATATACCCTAAAGTATTTTATTTTTTAGTGCCGTGGCTTTTCTATCATATTCTTCTTGAGTCAATATCCCTTGATTGTGAAGATTCTTGTACTTGAGTAAACTCTTATGTGCAGAGTTCCTTTCAAGCTTCAATTTTATAGTTTTGTATAAATATGGCGTGAATTTTATTGCTAAAATTATCGTAACAGCAATACCTGACAACATAGCATACAGTAAACCAATAAACTGAAGAAGGTCTCCCTGTTCGAAATAAACTGGTCGTATTGCAGTTCCAAATAGTACGACAGCGAAGCCAACAATAGGCTGTATTAATAATTTAAAGTAGTAGTTCTTCCATAAATTTTTACTCATTACCACCTCTTTTTACGATTAGCGTATAACAACTTAAATAAGCACCTACAATTAGTAACTATAATTTACGCAGAACGAGTAAAATTAACTAACCTTTGTCTGATCTTCACCCGATAAAGTGGGCACCATCTACATTTCGATTAACTGTCGATCCAAACTCAGCAGATGATTTATATTCTAAACTATAATGCGAACGCCGCCCATAATAAAAATAATTTAGGTAAACCTTTAATTTTTGCAATAGTTTACTACAGCTCGCCTCTATTAAAAATGGGGGGAGTGCCGCATTACTGGTTGGAAATGGGTTTGGGCAGAAAAGAATTTAGCTCAAACCTAGACTAGTACAATAAAGAGATTGTAACTAATTTTTTTCCTTCTTTAGGCGGGAGCTTATCTCGCGCAATAAAGCAAAACCCCAAAATGTTACATAAAATCGCGGCTACAAATATGACCAAGCCCTTTATGATTACTGTTTTTCATCAGTGTAATTAAGATAGTTGCTATCTAATTTTTCATTTCTGTTAATATGAATTATCAGATTGCTTTATGTTAGATAATTAAATTAACTATGCCTATACATACGGCAAAGGTTACTAGAAGCCAATAAATACGATGAAGAAGCTGTTTCGCACTAATAAGCATTGAGCGGCGACCCCTTATGTATTTCTTTTTATTTTCTTTTGCTAAACCTGAATCAAGAGTTGATTGTATGACATGTGCTTTATCTTTAAGTGATTCAACTCGTAATTCGAGATACTTCGAGTTGGCTTGACTATCATTACCATTAGATTTTGCAACTGCCTTTGCCCAAGTCCCCCTGCAAATATCCCCAGTTTCTAGCTCATCCAGTACTAGTTCGTAAAGCTTCTCCTCTAGCAACCTAGACTTAGCACTATTAAGTCTTAATCGTTTTAACATATTGGTCCTTCCAAAAATAGCATTATAATCTGAAATTAGCTTTCCCGTCTGTTTTTAAGATTTTGACGCCTTTGTAGTGGTCAACTAATTTTGGCCACAGTTTTATTAAGCGTATTCAAGTTTTAGTATATGGTATTTTATTTTTATAAGTAATTAATAAATAGGTATTTTCAACTACGACGAAATACTGGGGTTACAACGTAAACTACCGCTTGTGAATACCTATTTTGTAACCAGGCTTGAGAGTGTCCAAAATGCGTACACTTATTCCTTAATTAATATTTCGCATTGTTATTAATAGTGTAAATAAGCAGTGTTGTGACTGAATTTCTGCCGCAATAGTGCTTATTTACATTATTGTGAATGAGCAATATTCCTACTTTCAACTACGACCTTGAGGTGGGGAAATATCGAAATACTACCTACCATGTTTGATAAACACACTTATATTTTTGGTGTCGTCGCAGTTGGAACGGTATTTTGGTGTCGTCGTAGTTGGAACGGCATTTTGGTGTCGTCGCAGTTGGAACGGTATTTTGGTGTCGTCGTAGTTGGAACGGCATTTTGGTGTCGTCGCAGTTGGAACGGTATTTTGGTGTCGTCGTAGTTGGAACGGCATTTTGGTGTCGTCGCAGTTGGAACGGTATTTTGGTGTCGTCGTAATTGGAGTGGCATTTTGGTGTCGTCGCAGTTACTTTGGTGTTTAGTTGATTATATAAACACAATCTTTGAAATAATAAAAATAACAGTGAAACCTATTTTTCAACTACGACTATGTTGTGGGGAAAAATCGAAGCTCAATAACATGGGTTCTACCTTAGCGGGCATAACCCATGTTTGAGTTTGAAAACTGTATGACTCTTTTAGCCTAACTGTGTTACTTGTTGATTATTGTAAAATAGTAGAATCCAGCCTTACATGTCACAGTTACAGCATTTCTATCATTTGTTTGATTTCTCGATAGCTGATTTTCATGAGAACCTTAAAATATATTATGGGACAACAAAGTAAAGTTTTCCCTTCATGGTCATATTTAAAATTAACGGCAAACTTAACCAAACAAAAGTGCAGCTGTTATCACATAGATTGATGCCCACCTTTTGATGGGCATTTTTTTAATATTTTATAAATAAAGGGTAACCCTAAAGCAGGAACTACACAATAAATACACTAGCACTGCTATAGCCCTTTAAAGTTTGGGGTTGGACGCTCATTCAAATCCCCCCAGCCCAATGCAGGTATTTAAGTTCGTTACTTAAAAACCATAAAAAACCGCCAA
>NZ_AUTO01000125.1:0-18169 GCF_000498055.1 Pseudoalteromonas sp. TB51 | reverse complement strand
GGCTAGCTTCATTTTTATCGACCTTACTTTCATTTTAATACTAATAATAATAAGCGTTAAAAACGACATTAAGCTAATTAGTAGAGTTAAATCTAATATCGGTGACTTGGCGAGTTGTGTGTTTGTAGGCGTGACGGGCAAAGCGTCAGGCTTATTTTGTTGTTGCCTAATGTAGCTTTGGCTTATCCAATCAACGGCGTTGATCCATTGAATTTTATCAGGGTTATCATTACCAAGCTTGCTCATTACATGGGCGTCGTTATTAAGCGATTTAGCAAGGTTAATTAATTGCTCCCAAAATACATGTTCAGTGCCTAGCGCATCTATTTCTTGTAGGTGCTGCTTTAACCTTTCTGCGCCCATGCTGTTTATATTTGGTTGCTTTAGAATTTTTGCGTAACTGTTTATATGCGTTGAAAAACGAGCAAAATAGCTATCAATTTTTTGCTGCGCCCCTTGGTTAAGCTCATCTGTGTTGTGGGTGTTAGGCAAGGTGACTTCTGGGTGCTTTTTTTGATTTGCTAAGTACTGCTTATAATGAACGTAATTTAATGTTGTTGAGGGCGAAGCTGATGAGCTGTCTATCATACTCATTTTAAGTGTGTTAAAGCTTATTACTGCTGAGTAAATAAGGCAGATGAATAATAAGCTATAACAAAAAAATAATGCGCTTTGCAGTGCTAATTTGGGCAAGGCGGTTGGGCTATTTACGCCGGACTTTTTAATGCTGGTTATTGTATTAGCTATGTTTTTTACTGCTGGCTCATTGCGAGCAACAACCAGTTTAGTACCCGCGGCACTTTGGGGTGCCCTTACACTTGCGTGCGGTTCTACTTTGGTGATTAAACCAAAACTTTTTAGTTTAGATTCTGTTTTAACTGCATCAATACTCGATAGGTCTTTGACGAGTGCGTAGGCTCGGCCATCAAATAATTTTACAGCGACATTATGGGGAATTTTTAAAAACTGACAGAGTTGCTCTTGTACGGTACTAATGTCAGCATTTTGGTGTAACTGACCATTAAAAATAATTTTAAATGAGGCGCTCACGCTATGTCCTTATTCGTGCAACTTCCATTGAGGAATTTTTATTATTGTTTTATACACGGCATTAACGTACCAGATAAAATAGGGGGGTTCTAGTATTTAACCTTATTAAACTAGTAAAAAAGCCTGAATAAAATTTACTCTGTTGAGTTTTTAACGCATTGTTTTGTGGTAATTTTAGTGGAAGTGCTTGTTTTTCATGTTGTTTTATTAGGAACATGGTGTGTAGGCTTTTATAAAGCGATTTAAACGAGTTGTTTACATTTAATAAATATAGTGAAGCAAGGGAGGGCGCGTGCGATTTAGCATTTAAATACGTTGCCCTTTGTAAGGGGGTTTACAAAGGGCAACCAGAGTGTTTATTTTACAGCTGCTTTAATGGGCGTTTCGCCGTCAAATAGTTCAAAAACACGGTTGCCATTAAATGCGTTAGTAGCAATATGTAATAGGGCATTGGCAACGTTTTCGCGGCTAATTTTAGCTTTAGAACGATCGTTTGGTCGCTCGGTGGTTACTTTCATTGAGGCGCTTTCATCGGTCAGCCCACCAGGGCGCACTATGGTGTAGTTTAAGCCACTGTTGATAAGGTGCTCATCGGCCATATGTTTGGCAACTAAGTAAGGTTTTAAGTCGCTTTCTATTGAGTCTGGATCGTCAGCGCCAATAGAGCTAATCATAATAAAATGCTTTACGCCATGCTCTTTGGCATACGTTGCTGCTTTCGTGGCTGCCCATAAATCAATTAGCACAGTTTTATCTGTGCCTGTACTCCCGCCCGAGCCAGCAGCAAAAATAACTTGATCGCAATCTTTTAACGCATCAGAAGAATCTCCTTCGAGATCTTGCTCCACAATGGTTAAAAATGGACTATCTAAATCATCTAACTTACTTTTATCACGCACTAATGCAGATACATTTTGCTCATTGTTTAAAAGCAACTTAGTTGCCATTTTACCAATTTGTCCGCTAGCGCCAATAATTAGGGTCTTACTCATAATTAATTCCTTCTCAATTTAGTGTAAAGGTATTTAGTACAAATAGACCTTGGGGTAGGCATTCGTTTTTAAAGGGTAAAACGCTGTTTTTCTCTACAAAGTGTTTATTTAAAAGTAAATAAAAATTGAGTCTGAACTGAGCATGAAAATTAGCCGCTTTTTACCGTGTTTATTCAATCATTATGCTGACTTCGGTAACATAATTATGATGGTATAAACTGATGCGAACAGCATGGTTTTGGTAGTTATAGTAAAGGGTGCGGTAGTTATTATCGCCTTTGCTGTTAATGGGATCACCAAGGGCCTGCTGATAAAATTTAGAAATAGCATCAATAGAAGCAGCTAAATACCCTGTTCTAACCAGCGGGTATTCGCCAGTTACATCCATGGTGGTGATAAATTCTTCAGGTAAGGGGATGGCGGTTACGTCTTGGCTAAATGTGTTAAACGATATAGCGGCGAGTAATGTTACAGCACAGGTTAAAGCTTTCATTGTTATCCTTTTATTGATACCCATCCACATTCATACATATGGTGCGCATTGGTTATATAATACCAGTGCGTAATAATACTTAATCATTTTGCGGTGCTAACCGTGTCGTTACCTGTTTTAAAAAATTCTTATTTAGAACAAATAAATAGTGAATTTTTTACCTAGCCATCAACACGTTTTTCCAGCCTCAAAATTGATCACTTAATTAAGCGAATTGGTATAAATTCCTTTTATAACTATTATTTTACGCAAAAAATGAATGATGTCATTTAAATTTTATTTCGTATTAAATCACGCACTATAAAACGCGCAGGGTGAATGGCCTGGCATACACGCTCGCTGAGTGGGCGTGGTTCATTATTTAACGTGCTAATAAAGTGCTCGCTTAATAACGGTGCACTGCATAATGCACGCGCTCCAAACCCAGTAAAAATATGTAAGCCTTGTTGTGGCTTGCATAGAGGTGAGTATTGATAGCGTTTACCTAGGCGTAAATTAGCAAAGGCGGTGCTGTAATCGCTTTGCTCACACCATTGCCCTGCCATTGGTAAGTGATCTATAAACGTGCAGCGCACAGCTGCTTTAGCACAGGTGATGTCACCTAATGTGGTGGCAAAGTCGCTTTGATGGTAAAAGCTAAGTAGTTGCTCATGGTTTAGCTGGTTGTCTTTTTCTGTAACGGCGCGACTTTTTGTGTTTTTTTCAAATGTAGCGCCCATACAGTGTTTACCTAAATAGGCGGGGGTAAAATAACCTTTATGGCACAACACGGTTTTAAGCTGCTTAGATTGTTCACTCGCTTGAATATGCGATACTTGACCACGCACCCCTACAATAGGTAATGCGTTTGTTTGTTCAAACGCATCGCTATGCTCACCTGCACATATTATTACATCACTAAAAGGGCCATATTGGGTATGCTTGTGGGTTAAATACCAGCCTGCATCGGTTTTAGTAAGTTGCTGTATATGGCAATTAAAATAGCTATTAATAGGGTTAAGGCTATTGGCTGCTTTTAGCATTGCCTCAACTAGCTGGGGTGGGTTTACCCAACCGCCTTGCTCAAAATAAACGCCGGAGTAGCCGGTTTTTACGCCTGCCAGTTTATCTCCTTGCTCTACAGTTACATTGCGCATTAAGGCTTGAGGCCATAACTGTTTTTGTTCTAAGTTTTGATGTTTATCGGCAAGAGGCTTTTTTACCGCATGTTGCAGCACACCGCACCAGCTATAATCAAAATTAAAGCCGTTTTTTAGTAGTTGCAGGTAACTGCGTTTAGCGTATAAAAAACTGTGCGCAAATAATTCACTATGAGGTGAGTTTTTAGCTTGCAGATGGGGGTAAACCGCGCCTTGTACGTTATGTGAAGCACCCATAGCTGGTTTTTCATCTTGGCAAAATAGGCTACTTTTAATGCCACGCTTAGCCAAGCTGTGCAAAATACAGCTACTCGCAATCCCGCCGNGCCAATTACAGCAACATGCTCTAGCTTGGCAGGGGGTTGTTCAAAGTACGGGGGTGATGACTGTGCACTATTAGCGTGTGCTAATTGGCCTATCAGCATTTCGCGTTTACGGCCAAAGCCTTTCGCTTTTTGCATGCTAAAGCCTGCAGCTGTTAAGCCTCGGCGTACAAAACCTGCAGCGGTAAATGTGGCAAGTGTTGCATGCTTGCGCGATATATCAACCATGGCATTAAACACACTTTGTTGCCACATGTCAGGGTTTTTACTTGGTGCAAAGCCATCTAAAAACCACGCATCGACCACCCCTGATTGCGGGTAGCTCATTGCATTTATTGAATCAAGCACGTCGCCAAAATACAAATCAAGAATAACTTGGCCGTTATTAAATTCTATGCGATGACAGCCGCCTAAATTTATAGGGTAATGTGTTATTAATTCATCACTAAGCTTGTTTAATGTTGGCCACGCTTGCAGTGCTTTTTTTAGATCATCAGCATTAAGCGGGTATTTTTCAAACGAAATAAAATGCAATCGCTTAACCCGTTTGTCTACTTGATTTTGAACTTGTTGATTGGCAAGGTGGTCATTAAAGTGTTGCCATGCATTTAAAAAGTTTAAACCAGTACCAAAACCGGTTTCGGCAATAACAAAATGCGTTTGGTCATGATTTTGTAACCGCGCCTCTATATTGTTTTGTTGATAAAACACGTAATGCGATTCAGCAAGGCCGTCGTCATTAGAAAAATAAACATCGTCAAAGTTATCGGCTACCGGTGTGCCTACTTCATTAAAGTGTATTTGGGCGTTTTTTATCATGACTTATTAAATTTTTAGACAGTATTTTTTAATTATTTTACGGGTTTTCTTTGAAATAGTCTGGCGTTATTTATAAGCTATTAAATTCAGAGTACAGGTGTACGCTAGAAAGCTGACCACTTAACACCTAAAAACAGCGTAAAATACACAGTAATTTAGTATCAAGCTAAGGGAATTACCCATGAGAAGAGCCGTAATTACGGGTATCGGTGTTGTATCAAGCATCGGTAATAACAAACAAGAAGTATTAGAGTCACTAAAAGCGGGCAAAAGCGGTATTGCTTTTAACCAAGAATTTGCCGATTACAACTTACGCAGTAATGTATCGGGAAAAATTGATATTGATGTTAAAGAACACGTAGACCGTAAAGCAATGCGCTTTATGGGTGATGCTGCTGCTTACTCTTATATTTCTATGAAGCAAGCAATTGAAGATGCTGGCTTATCAGATGAGCAAGTATCTAATGAGCGCACGGGTTTATTAGTTGGCTCTGGTGGTGGCTCTTCAAAGTGGCAAGTAGAAGCGGCCGATATTTTGCGCGAAAAAGGCGTAAAGCGTGTAGGTCCTTATATGGTTCCGCGTACGATGGCAAGCACGACATCGGCTTGTTTAGCAACGCCATTTAAAATTAAAGGCGTTAACTATTCTATAAGCTCTGCGTGTGCAACATCTGCACATTGTATTGGCCACGCTGTTGAGCAAATTCAATTAGGCAAGCAAGATGTTATTTTTGCCGGTGGTGGTGAAGAGCTTCACTGGACTCTTGCAATGGAATTTGACGCAATGGGCGCGTTATCTACCAAATATAACGAAACACCAGAAAAAGCATCACGTACGTACGATGCAAACCGCGATGGTTTTGTTATTTCTGCTGGTGGCGGTATTGTTGTAGTAGAAGAGCTTGAGCATGCACTTGCTCGTGGCGCACATATTTACGCAGAAATTGTAGGCTACGGTGCTACATCTGATGGCTACGACATGGTAGCACCTTCAGGTGAAGGCGCAGTACGCTGTATGCGCCAAGCAATGCAAGGTGTTGATACACCAATTGATTACTTAAACACGCACGGTACCTCTACGCCAGTAGGCGATGTTAAAGAGCTAGGCGCTATTCAAGAAGTGTTTGGTGGTAACTCGCCGCTTATTAGTGCGACTAAATCATTAACGGGTCACGCACTAGGTGCTGCGGGTGTTCACGAAGCTATTTTCTCAATTTTAATGATGGAAAACGACTTTGTAGCGCCATCTATTAACGTAGATGAGCTAGATGAGCAAGCACAAGGCCTTAACATTGTAACTGAGCGCCGTGATGCACAGCTTAATACTGTTATGTCTAATAGCTTTGGTTTTGGTGGTACAAACGCCACATTAGTTATGAGCAAATATAAAGGTTAATTCGTTTTCTCTTTATAGTGATTAAAAGCCGAGCATTGCTCGGCTTTTTAGTTTGTGTAATGGCTCGGTTGTTCGTTACAATAGCGCCTCATTTTGCCATACGGACTCCCCAATGAAGATTCTTGCCGATCAAAACATGCCTTTAGTTGAGCAGTATTTTGCAGACTTTGGTGAGGTAACGCGCTTTGATGGACGAAACTTAACAGCCGATGCGTTAATTGATGTTGATGTATTACTTACGCGTTCGGTTACTAAAGTAAACAGTGACTTGCTTGCCCACGCTAATAAATTAAGCTTTGTAGGTACCGCCACTATTGGTGTTGATCATATAGATACACAGTTACTAAACGATAAAGGCATTGCCTTTAGTAGTGCCCCAGGTTGCAATGCAGTGGCGGTGGCTGAGTATGTAATAAGTAGCTTGTTTGCCTTAAGCCAAGAAAACGCAGTCCCTTTATGTGGTCAAACAATAGGTATTGTTGGGGTGGGTAACATTGGCAGCTGTTTAGCACAAAAACTAAAAGCACTTAATGTTGATGTTTTATTATGTGACCCAATTAAACATGAGCAGGGCTTATTAGCCGAGCATGTTGAGCTTGACGAACTACTTGAGCGCGTAGATGCGGTTACCTTTCATGTACCGCTGATTAAAACCGGTGAGCACAAAACGCATCATTTAATTGATGAAAAACGCCTTAAAGCGTTAAAGCCTGGGTTAGTAGTTATAAATGCGAGCCGCGGAGAAGTAATTGATAATCAAGCTTTGTTATCGGTTATGGAGCAAGGGGCAGACTTAGATTTGGTTTTGGATGTTTGGGAAAACGAGCCTAACATTTTAATTCCATTGCTTGATCATGTGCGCTATGCCAGCGTGCACATTGCCGGCCATACTCTTGAAGGAAAAGCCCGCGGCACACAAATGCTGTACCAAGCATTGTGTAAATTAAAAGGCGTAACCGCAGAAAAATCTCTCGCTGATTTTTTACCACAACCTGCTGTTACAAGCCTAAGTTTACAAAGCAGCTTTACTGAGGCTGATATTGCGCGTTTAGTGCATTTAATTTACGACGTACGCCGTGATGATGGCATTTTGCTGCGCAACTTAGCAAAAGACGGGTTTGATAGTTTACGTAAAAACTACCCAGTAAGGCGTGAGTTTAGCACTTTAACGGTAAAAGGGAGTGCACAGCATACAGATGCACTCGCTCAGCTTGGCTTTAACACCGCAAACTAATTTAACTAGTAGTGTTGTTTTAACACTGCTTAAAGAGGATAAAATATGTCGCAAAAATATAACGTTGCTGTACTTGGCGCTACAGGCTTAGTAGGTCGTCAAATTATTGAAACCCTGGAAGATCGTAAATTTCCGGTAGACCAACTTTTTTTACTAGCCAGTAGCCGCAGCGCAGGTGAAGACATAAAGTTTCGTGGTGAAACCATTGAAGTGCAAGACGTAGAAGGCTTTGACTTTAGCCAAGCACACATAGGTTTGTTTTCAGCTGGTGGCAGTGTATCAGAAAAATACGCGCCAATTGCAGCCGATGCGGGCTGTGTTGTAATTGATAACACCTCACATTTTAGAAATGATTTTGAAGTACCGCTAGTGGTACCAGAAGTTAATGCAGCCAGCCTTGAAGACTTTAGAAATCGCAATATTATTGCAAACCCTAACTGCTCTACTATTCAAATGATGCTAGCGCTTAAACCAATTTACGACGCCTACGGTATTGACCGCATTAATGTATCTACCTACCAAGCTGTATCTGGTGCAGGCAAAGAAGCCGTAGATGAATTAGCAAAACAAACAGCTAATTTAATGAATGCTCGCCCAATGGAAAACGAAATTTTTCCTAAGCAAATTGCATTTAACGTTATCCCTCAAATAGATACCTTTGAAGATAACGGCTACACGCGCGAAGAAATGAAAATGGTAAACGAAACGCATAAAATTTTGGGTGATACCACTATTGCAGTTAACCCAACCTGTGTACGTGTACCGGTATTTTTTGGCCACTCTGAGTCAATCAACATTGAAACACGCATGCCGTATGACTTTGAGCACGTTAAACAGCTTTTAAATGATGCCCCAGGAGTCGAGCTTATTGAAGATGAGGGCGATTACCCAACCGCGGTTTCAGACGCTAGTGGTAATGATACAGTTTACGTAGGCCGCTTACGCGCCGATATTTCGCACCCTCATGGTTTAAATATGTGGGTTGTAAGTGATAACACCCGTAAAGGGGCTGCCACTAATAGTGTGCAAATAGCAGAAGAGTTAATCGTTAACTACTTATAAATACCCGCTAATATTGTGTGTAAATTAAGCGGCAAACTTTTATAGTTTGCCGCTTTTGTATTTAAGGGAGCCAAATTATTGCCGCTTAGCGTTGCTACTAAACTAAACGCCTTGATCTATCACGATAAAATAGTATTAAGAATAAAGTTTTAAGGTATTTATTTTCAAAGCGTTGCAATGGATATTAGGCCGCAACTGGTTTATAGTTTGTAACTGGAATAGAGCTTGCAATAAAAATAGATTGTAATAACAAATGTAGACCAGCTATTTGGCTGGTTACGGCAAGAATAATTAATGTTGAGCAGCTAAATAAATAGCAAAGCATTTAACATTTACACATTAAAGGATCAGCATGCGCGGTTTAGCTTCACTTATTATATTAGCGTCTGCATTGGTAGTAACTCCAATTTACTCTCAAGACAGCACCCAATTAAAGGGGCCAAAAGGCGCTGACTATGGTGCGCAAGGGCGATCAATAGGGCCTATAAAGCCAACCGATACACTATGGCGTATTGCTGCCAAAGTACGCCCAGATAACTCAGTTAGTATCTACCAAGTTATGCAGGCCTTGTATAACAAAAACCCTAATTCTTTTTTAGAACAAAACCTAAACCACATGCAAAGTGGTGCATATTTAAAAATACCCACCTTAGCGGAAATTAGACGCGTAAATCCACAGCTTGCTAAACAACGCTCAGAGCAAGATGACGCGCTGTGGGAAAAAAAGAAAAATGGCACACTAACCACCAGTGAAATTAACGCCGCGCAAACTAAAGTAACACAAGCTCGTAAAGCCGATGTTGACGACGCTAAAAAAGAAATTCAAAAAGAATTAAATGAAATAAAAACGCAGCAAGGTAATAAGCTTGTTGAGCTGCAGCAGCAATTTAAAAGCTCGGTTAATAATGTAGAAGAAATATTAGCTGAGAATAATAACCTCAAAAAACAATTGTCGGGTATTTCAAAAGAGCTTGCCAATGTAAAAGAACAGCTAGGTCAAGACAGCGAAATTCAAAAACAGCTAAAAGAGCTAATAGAAAAACAAAACGAAATAATAGCTCAGCAAAAAGTGCAAGAAGTACCAAAAGAAGAACCTTTTGACCTAGGCGCTTTAATGTCTAACCCACTTGTGCTTATTTTATTAATGACCATTCCTGCGTTATTAATTATTTTTACAGTGGTGATGTTTTTACGAAAGCGCGCCAATAGAGACGAAGAAACTCAAGATGACGATGATTTTCTGCCACAAACGCCCAGCTTTACCGAAGACGAGCCGCAAAGTAATGATGCGTTAGACGATCCAATCATTCCTGACCCTCTTGATGATTTAGATATTCAACTAGATGACAATCATAGCAACGATATTTTGCCAGAGGATGATATTGCATTTGATGATTCTCTCGATGATGCGTTAGACGATGAATTTTCTGATTCAGAAAACTTGCTCGATCAAGACGAATTAGAAAGCCTATTAAGTGATGATATTGTTTTTGATGACGAAGGCAGTGAAGGGGACGAGTTAGACGTTTTCATGCAGCAGGGCTTTGATGAACCTGTAGATGAAAAACAAGATGATGAAATTGACCTTGATTTAGATGATACAAAAGATTCGGACGATATTTTAAGCAGTGACGACCTAGACGATTTATTTGACGAGGACGATAGCCTGCCTGAAATTGACTTGCCTGAGGTTGAGCAACCTACCGCAGATAGCAGCTTAGAAAGCAATGATGAGTTGGCCGCCTTAAGCGAAGAGCTAGCCCAAGAAGAGGATGATGACTTTGATATTGATGAATTATTAGATCAACAAGCTGATACAGAATCACCAAAAGACGATGACTTTGATTTAGACGACATAGACAGCTTAATTGATGAAGCCGGCGATACAACCGAAGAAACCCCTGCTGATGCTGCGCTGGTTGAAGAAAACGATGACTTTGATTTAGACGACATAGACAGCTTAATTGATGAAGCGGGCGATACACCTGATGAAACCCCTGCTGATGCGCTGGTTGAAGAAAACGATGACTTTGATTTAGACGACATAGACAGCTTAATTGATGAAGCGGGCGATACACCTGATGAAGCCCCTGCTGATGCGCTAGTTGAAGAAAGCGATGACTTTGATTTAGACGACATAGACAGCTTAATTGATGAAGCGGGCGGTACACCTAATGAAACCCCTGCTGATGCGCTAGTTGAAGAAAGCGATGACTTTGATTTAGACGACATAGATAGCCTAATTGATGAAGCCGGCGATACAACCGAAGAAACCCCTGCTGATGCGCTAGTTGAAGAAAGCGATGACTTTGATTTAGACGACATAGACAGCTTAATTGATGAAGCCGGCGATACAACCGAAGAAGCTCCTGCTGATGCGCTAGTTGAAGAAAGCGATGACTTTGATTTAGACGACATAGACAGCTTAATTGATGAAGTTGAAGATTCATCTGCCGCTCAAGTAGCAACAGATAATAATACTGAGCGAGATATTGATAGCGCATTAGCTGATTCAGTCGAAGATCTAGCTGATGCACAGGAAGATTTTGACGAAGATGATATTGAAACATTAGCGTCTTCACTTATTGATGAGCCAGAGCTTCTCGAGGAACCAGAGCTTGTAGAAGAGCCTGAGCTTTTAGAAGAGCCCGAGCTTGTAGAAGAGCCTGAGCTTTTAGAAGAGCCTGACCTCGAAGAAGAGCCTGAGCTTGTAGATGAGCCTGAGCTTGAAGAGGAGCCTGAGCTTGAAGAGGAGCCTGAGCTTGAAGAGGAGCCTGAGCTTGAAGAAGAGCCAGAACTTGAAGAAGAGCCTGAACTTGTAGAAGAGCCTGAACTTGTAGAAGAGCCTGAACTTGTAGAAGAGCCTGAACTTGTAGAAGAGCCTGAACTTGTAGAAGAACCTGAACTTGTAGAAGAACCTGAACTTGAAGAAGAACCTGAACTTGTAGAAGAACCTGAACTTGAAAAAGAACCTGAACTTGAAGAAGAACCAGAGCTCGAAGAAGAGCCTGAACTCGAAGAAAAACCAGAGCTTGCAGATGAGCCTGAGCTTGCAGACGAGCCAGAACTTCGCGAGGAACCAGAGCTTGATGCTGACTTGCTTGAAAACACTGACTTTACAGATAGTTCAGAAACCTTACTCGACCCAGAGGATGCACAGGAAGAGTACACCGACGATACCCTAAAAAGTGTTGATGAATTACTCAACGAGCTACAGCAGGCTACAGACGAAGACTATGTTGAAAACCCTGATTGGGCGTTAGATGATCTTGATGATGACATTGAAGAGGTAGAGGTTGATTTAGGTGACGATCCGCTTGATTCACAAGAAACACCAGCGAGTCCGCTTTTAGATACCCAACCTGAAAATGATGCTGTAAATGATACGCTTAGTGATGATATAGACTTTTCAGATGATAAGCCCGAGACGTTAGATGTAACAGAGCAACAGCAATATCTTCCTGATGAGTTATTGGGAGATGAGCTTGATGGTGATGCAACAGGCATGCAGCCAAGCCAAGCTGAACAAGACTTAGCAAACGCACTTTCAGGCAGTGAATTAGATAGCTTAGAAGACGACTTTGATGATGAGTTACTCATTGATAACGATTTTTCAGAGCCAGAACTTGAGCCGAAGCATACCGATGGTATAGGTGCAGATGATAACCACGCTCAAGTGCCGTCATCACCAGATGAATTAACTGATGATGAAAGCGAGCTAGATTTATCTGAAAATACGGATGAAGACGAAGGGGTTTTCGATGATGATTTATTGCAAAGCGTTGATGAGCTAGACGATGAGCTCAATGCATTATTAGATGAGCAAGTAACTCCAAGTGAAGAACTTGACGAGTACCCTGAGTTAGAGCTTGATAACGATGACGAAATTGATTTAGATGATCAGCAATCATATAGTCCGCAAGAGTTACAAGGTGATGAACTTGATGGACAAGCAAGCGGTATGGCGCCAAGCCAAGCTGAGCAAGACTTAGCAAATGCACTTGCTGGTAACACTGGTATTGATGCGTTAGAAGCCGACCTAGATGACGAGCCTCTGATTGACGATGAGCTTGATGCGCCTTTACCGCAAGATGAACCTCTAGGTGAAGCGCAAGCAACGGATAGTGCGCAGGAACAGCCTGATTTTGACGATGCAATTTTAGAACAAGCACTTTCAGAAGACGTTGAAGATGAAATAACAAATTCGCAATTAGAAGCCGAGCTAACACAGGCAGCTGATGATCAAACTAATGAAGACGTTATACCCGACGAGCAGCTAGACGATGAGTTTATGGCTGACCTAACGCAAACCGATTTTGATGCGTTGCTTAGTGAGTTAGGTGAACCGGATGAGTTAAATTTAGAAGATAGCAGCGAATTTGATGTCGACTTTGATAGCCTATTAAACGAAGACTTAGACACTGAAGTTGAAGCGAAAGCGGTGCAAGAAGAGCCTTCGCAAAGTGATCAGCAGGCTACAACCGATGATTTTGTTGATATTGACGCGCTACTTGAGCAAAGCGATGACTCAGTACTTGAGCACGAGCCCTATGACGAGGTTAATATGGACGTAGGGTTAAGTGACTTTGATTCGTTACTTGCAGGCGATAACCCAACAGATGTTGACTTAGAAAGCGGTGGTTATTCTGCCAAGCTTGATTTGGCACGAGCATACATTGAAATTGACGACTTTGACTCAGCCCTTAAAGTGATTGAAGATGTTATTGAAAGTGGCCCTGAAGATGTACAAGAAGAAGCGAAAAGTTTAAAAGCTAAACTTAACTAGAGCATTCATGATTATAAAAACCGCATTAGCTTTGTTAATGCGGTTTTTTTATAGGTACGAATAACTCTAACCTATAAAAGCACTTAATTAGTTTTAGACGTTAATTAAACCCAAGACGTTAAAAGCTCACTAACTTATCGCTGTGTTTTATTGGGGTAAAATAAATTACTTAATTTTGCGAATAACTATAAATAGACGAGGTTACTTTTATTGCACCGCGAGATAGCATAAAATGCCCCGTTCATTAGCACAGTAGGTAAAGCAGTAATTATGCGAGTAGCACTTGGAGTTGAATACAACGGCGCACGTTACAGTGGGTGGCAACGTCAGTCTCATGTAAATAGCGTACAACAAGAAGTAGAAAAAGCGTTGTCGAGCATTTGTAATCATCCGGTTGAAATAGTGTGTGCGGGCCGCACAGATGCAGGTGTGCATGGCACTGGTCAAGTTGTACACTTTGAAACCCATGCTCCCCGTGAGATGGTTGCATTTACTATGGGAATGAACACGCTACTCCCTAAAGATATAGCGATTCGTTTTGCTCAACCTGTTAGTGAAGACTTTCATGCACGCTTTAGCGCAACAGCGCGTCGTTATCGTTATGTTATTTATAATTACGCTTATAGAGGCGCAGTTATGAATGAAGGCGTTACGCATTTTCATCACCCACTTGATGAAACAAAAATGCAAGAGGCGTGTCAGTACTTAATTGGCGAGCACGACTTTACCTCTTTTAGAGCGCTGCATTGCCAAGCTAATACAGCAAACAGAACTATTCATCATTTATCGGTACATCGCCAGGGCGATTACGTTATTATTGATATTAAAGCGAACGCTTTTTTACACCATATGGTGCGAAATATTACCGGCTGTTTGATGGATATAGGCCTACACAAGCACCAACCTATATGGTTAAAAGAGCTATTAGATTTAAAAGAACGTGCTAAAGCCAGTGCCACGGCTAAAGCCGCGGGTCTTTATTTAGTAGATGTAGATTACCCAGAGCACTTTAATATTCCTAAAACCCCACTAGGGCCATTATTTTTACCTGACTCGGAATGTTAGTGTTGAATTTATAAGCGTTTATCTAACTACTAAGACCAGTTTTTTATACCGTGTTTGTGTAATTCATGTTTTAATTGAAAAAATCTGTCTGCTACTTATTAGCAGACTCGCGACACAGAACAGCATTAAGAGAGTTGCAAATGAGTTGGTTAGAAAAAATCTTACCTAAAACGACTAAGTCGTCAGGTCGTAAAGAAATTCCAGAAGGCGTTTGGGCTAAATGTACAGCTTGCGATTCAATTTTATATAAAGCTGAACTAGAAAAATCATTAAACGTATGTCCTAAATGCGACCATCACATGCGTGTGAGCGGCCGTAAACGTTTAGAGCACTTTTTAGATGAAGGCGACCGCACGGAGCTTGGCACTGAGCACGAGCCTAAAGATGTATTAAAGTTTAAAGACTCTAAAAAATACTCAGACCGTATTAGCGCAGCCCAAAAATCAAGTGGCGAAAAAGACGCGTTAGTAGCAATGAAGGGCCGCTTAAAAGGTATTCCTGTTGCCGCGGTTGCTTTTGAATTCTCATTTATGGGTGGTTCAATGGCTTCGGTTGTAGGCGCACGTTTTGTTGATGCCGTAGACCAATGTTTAGAGCATAACATGCCATTAGTGTGTTTTTCTGCCTCAGGTGGTGCACGTATGCAAGAAGCACTTATGTCGCTTATGCAAATGGCTAAAACCAGCGCTGCGCTTGCTAAAATGAGCGAAAAAGGCCTGCCGTTTATATCAGTAATGACCGACCCAACCATGGGGGGTGTATCTGCATCATTAGCGATGTTAGGTGATATTAACGTAGCTGAGCCAAAAGCCTTAATTGGCTTTGCGGGTCCGCGCGTAATTGAGCAAACAGTACGTGAAACCTTGCCAGAAGGTTTTCAACGCAGTGAGTTCTTATTAGAGCACGGTGCAATTGATATGATTATTGACCGTCGTGAAATGCGCGACACATTAGCACGCGTACTTGCTAAATTTATGAACTTGCCTTCTACCGAACAAGAGCATAGAGTAGCGTAAATTTCAGCTTTACTGATTACACGCTATGACAAATACAATTCCTAGCCAATCATCAAGCCTTGATGATTGGCTTTGTTATTTAGAGAGTGTTCACCCTGCAAATATTGAAATGGGACTCGAACGCGTTGCTACTGTTGCAAATAACATTGGCTTATTAAACACTTCCAGCAAAATTATTCTTATTGGCGGCACAAACGGCAAAGGCACAACTGCACGCTGTTTAGAATCGCTATTACTTGCGCAAGGTTACAGCGTAGGTACGTATGCCTCTCCTCATTTAATTAGATACAACGAGCGTGTGCGCATAAATGGCCAAGAGCTTGATGATCAATACCATGTTGATGCCTTTAACACGCTAGAGCAAGGTCGCGCTAGCACGGCGCTTACGTATTTCGAATATGGCACACTAGGTGCGCTGGCTATTTTTAAACGCTTTGAAGTTGATTATGTGCTGCTTGAGGTTGGTTTGGGCGGGCGTTTTGATGCCACCAATATTGTTACACCTTATGCAAGCGTGATCACCACCATAGATTTAGATCATAAAGAATACCTAGGCGATACACGAGAGTTAGTTGCTTATGATAAAGCAGGTATATTTCGTCAAAACACGCCGGCTATTATTGGTGATTTAAACATACCACATACAATGACCGATTACGGTGCTGAGATTAAAGCAGACATGGTTATATCCGGTACTGATTTTATATTCCAAGAGCACGAAGCGCATTTTACATGGCAATATAAAAATTATAATTTGCTGTTAGATAAGCCAGCAATCCCTGCACAAAATGCAGCAACGGCCTTAACAACCCTAGCTGTGCTAAATTTATTGCCAAGTGATGAGGTAATTAAGCATTGTTTAGATAACTTAGTTGTTGAGGGGCGCTTTGAGCAGTTAAGCACTGCACCTTTAGTGTTTACCGATGTAGCTCACAACCCCGAATCTGCTCGTTATTTAGCACTAAAGCTTGCAAGCTATAAAGATAAAGGCTTTAAAATTCATGCATTAGTCGCTATGCTTGCTGATAAAGATAAAGCGGGTGTACTTAAAGAGGTAAGCCATGTAATTGATCACTGGTCTCTTACTAGCTTGCACATACCTCGTGGCGATAACGTTGAAAATATGGCCGCGGCGTTGCAAACTATACCTCATACAGGCACGCATGAACGCTATAATAGTGTGCACGATGCACTTAATGTAATTATGCCTACACAGCAAAGTGATACGCTTTTAATTGTGTTTGGGTCATTTTTTACTGTTGCAGATGCTATAAACTACTTTAAAAAATAGAGAGAAAGTCGGTGAACTCAGGTTTTATAAATCGTTTAGTCGGAACCAGTATTGTGGTGATCGCAGCAATTGTGTTTATTCCTAATATACTCGATGGCGAAAAGGTCCACTACAAAGAGGGCTTTAAAGCTATCCCTGAACGCTCTGAGTTTAAAACTATTGACCTTCAAGAGTCTATAGATGAAAAAGTAGCGCAGGCTGAGCCTTTAAAACAAGAGCAAATTGAAGACATAGCTGCCGATGACGATGTGCTGACAAGCAAACAAAGCCAATACGCAGCTGAGCCTGAAATAGTCGAAGCAAGCATAGAGCCTCAAACTGCGCCAGAGCCTGTAGCGAAAGCGCCAGAGCCGGTAAAAGCAAAACCTATTGCACCACGTAAAAGTGAAGAAAACCTCACTGATATGGCTTACGTAATTCAGCTAGGTAGTTTTTCCCATGCCGCCAATGTTAAGGCCTTACAAGCTAAGCTTAAAGCGAAAGGCTTTAAAACGTTTACAAAACCAATTAAAACGCCAAACGGCACATTGACTAAAGTGTTTGTTGGGCCCTCGCTTGATAAGGGGGAGCTGACCAAAAAGTTACCCGAGCTTAAAGCGCTTACCAAGTTAAACGGCAAAGTCACTCAATACAGCGTCTCTAATTGATTTTAAAAGGCCTTACTATAGTAAGGCTTTTTTTGTTTTTAAGGGCTAAAAATAGCCGTTAAAGTGATAAGTTTTTGTACGTGCTAGTTGCTGGTTATCTCCCGCTTTAACTTGCATATTAACGAGGTTTGGGTATAGAATGCGCCCCAAAATAGCGACTAATTGGTTAATATGATCTGGGTTGATTACGCCATTCTTGGCATCATTGCACTGTCTACCATCATCGGTTTAATACGCGGCTTTGTTAAAGAAGCTATGTCATTAGCAGTATGGGCTTGCGCATTTATCATCTCTAGTTTGTTTTACCAATATTTAGCTTCCTTCCTAACAAGTATTTCTGAACCCCTTTTAAGAAATGCGGCGGCCATTGCCATACTCTTCTTTGCGACGCTACTGTTAGGCGGTTTACTAAACTACATTTTAGGTGAGCTTGTACAACGTACTGGTTTATCTGGCACCGATCGTGTCTTCGGCATTGTTTTTGGTGCGTTACGAGGCGTGTTGGTCGTGAGCGCGTTACTCTTCTTTCTTGATGCTTTTACTGGTGCACCAAACACGCACTGGTGGGGCAATTCTATTTTGATTCCAGAATTTGGCTTTGTTGTTGAATGGTTCTTTTCGTACCTAGAAAACAACTCGAGCTTTTTAAATTCAGTAAACCGTTAATCGGCGAGGATAAATTACATGTGTGGTATCGTTGGGATAGTCGGAACATCTCCTGTTAATCAGGCGATTTATGATGGCTTAACTGTTTTGCAGCACCGAGGTCAAGATGCCGCGGGCATCATTACCATTGAAAACAATACGTTTAGCTTACGCAAAGCAAATGGCCTAGTAAAGGATGTGTTTCACACCC
>NZ_AUTO01000124.1:0-19395 GCF_000498055.1 Pseudoalteromonas sp. TB51 | reverse complement strand
ACGTACGTTACCCTACTGCAGGCTCGTCAAGTTCATCTGAAGCGCAGCCGTTTTATGTTAATTCACCATTCGGTATTGCGCTTGCGCACAATGGTAATTTAACCAATGCTGAAACTCTAAAGCAGCAACTGTTCTCAGAAGCGCGTCGTCACGTTAATACAACGTCTGACTCAGAAATACTACTTAATATCATGGCACATGAGCTAAGTAAGTCTGACAAATTACATTTAGACGCTGAAGACATCTTCACTGCAGTAACCGAAGTAAACAACAAAGTAACCGGTGGCTACGCCGCTATTGCGATGATTATTGGCCACGGTGTTTTAGCATTTCGTGACCCTAATGGTATCCGTCCTTTGGTATTTGGTAAGCGTGAAACCCCTAAAGGCACTGAGTACATGTTTGCCTCAGAAAGCGTAGCATTAAAGCCAGACGGCTTTGAATTTGTGCGTGACGTTGCACCAGGTGAAGCGATTTACGTAACTGAAGATGGCCAATTTCATTCACAAAGCTGTGCTGAAAAAGCTTCTTATGCGCCGTGTATTTTTGAGTTTGTTTATTTTGCTCGCCCAGATTCAACCATCGATCGTATGTCGGTTTACGCAACGCGTGTAAATATGGGTACTAAACTGGGTGAAAAAATTGCGCGTGAGTGGAGCGATAAAGACATTGATGTTGTTATCCCAATTCCTGAAACCTCATGCGATGTGGCGTTAGAAATTGCCCGCATGCTTGATTTACCTTACCGCCAAGGCTTTGTTAAAAACCGTTATATTGGTCGTACATTTATCATGCCTGGCCAAGAAATGCGTAAAAAGTCAGTGCGTCAAAAGCTAAATGCGATTGACCGTGAGTTTAAAGGTAAAAACGTTTTACTGGTTGATGATTCAATTGTACGCGGTACAACCTCGGCACAAATTGTAGAAATGGCCCGTGAAGCCGGAGCAAAAAATGTGTATTTTGCCTCAGCAGCACCAGAAATTCGTTTTCCTAATGTGTATGGTATTGATATGCCATCTGCCGCAGAGCTTATTGCGCATGGCCGCGAAGTTGAAGACATTAACCAAAGCATCAGTGCTGATGGCTTAATTTTTCAATCGCTAAACGATTTAATTGCCGCTGTAAGCCAAGAAAACCCAGAAATTACTAAGTTTGAAACCTCTGTATTTGATGGGCAATACATTACCGGTGATATCGATCAAGATTACTTAAACCATATTGATCAATTGCGTAACGACTCGGCTAAAAGTAACCGCGAAAACGCCATGTCATCAGGCCTTGAAATACACAATCAAGATGCCAACGAAGCTGATTAATGTGTGATTAAACATAATCAGACATAAAAAAAGGAGCTAATTAGCTCCTTTTTTGCGAAGGAAAGAAAGGGAACACTTCATATCAAACAACGTGGTTGATTAGGTAAACATTGGACTCACAATGCCGTTAGTCCAAAGTATTGCGGTTACAGCTAAAATTATTACCAATAAAATTAGCCCGCAGGTAACAACAGAGCTGGCATAAATAAAGCCGCGCTCTTGTGGAATATGCATTAGTATTGGCACGCCTGTATAAAGCAAGTACACCGAGTAGGCTAGGGCAATCATACCTACGCAAACAACAAACCACAGCTCAGGTAAAAAAGCGGCTAAGGCCGACATAAACACGGGTGTAGCAGTATAAGCGGCAAGTTCAAGCGTTTGTGTAAAGGTAGGTTTAGCACCAAATGTAACGGCCATCCAATGGGCTAAATAGGCCAGTGCAAACACACCGGCTATTAACGCACCATACATAGCCACGGCAATTAGCAGTGCGCTTTCATGTGTTAAAAATACTGGGTTGCCCGCACCAATACTCCAGCCTAAATACACCGATGAGTAATACCCCATAATCGATGGAAATAATGCAATAAGTAAAATATGCGACAGGCTATAAGTCAGGCTTTCGTGGCGGTTATCTATTGTTTGCCATTCTTCGAGTGGATGAGCATAAATGCCCCACAGGTGGTTCAGTATCATAGCGGTACTCCATAAAAGGAACGTATTACTGTTGGTTATAATTTAGTTTTAGTTAGTTTGTTTTTTATACAGCACCTATATTTATGGTTTAGTTCATATACAAAGTCAAGTTAACTGCTTATTAACATTTTAAAGAGGTTGTTTTAGCTCGTTTTATTCTTCGTTATTTTTCGTGTTAAAATGGCTTTTTATTATTTGAAGTAACGAGCAGCCCTGTGCCACATAGCGAACTTTTAGCCCCTATTAATAATTTTTTATTGTGTGAAACCCCAAATGAATGGGTTATTGAGGCAGTAAAAAAAGAAAATTTATCGATTATTTTAATCGATCACTTAATTTGTGAGTTAAAAGCAGCGCAAAGTGCAATGTTTTTAATTCGTAAGTACGCGGTAGATAAAGACAGCAGCGATGCATTACTTGAATGGCTAAAGCCCTTTGAAACACTTATTTATAAACGCGAAGGTAATTGGCGTGATTTAGCGGCTAAAAATAAACTTACAAAATCTATTATCCCAAAGTCTAACTCACCTTACGGGCAAGATTTAATAGATAAAATGGTGATGCTAATAAAAGAAGAATTACATCACTTTTACCAAGTGCTCGAAATAATGGACGAGTATGGAGTAGAGTACCGCAGTATTACACCGTGTCGTTACGCTAAAGGGATGCTACGTAACGTTAAAACGTTTGAGCCTAATGCATTAGTCGATAAACTAATTGTAGGTGCTTATATTGAGGCTCGCTCATGTGAGCGTTTTGCTGCACTTGCTCCACATGTTGATAAACGCTTAGGCGATTTTTATATTTCATTGCTTCGCTCTGAGGCGCGCCATTATCAAGATTACTTAACACTGGCACAAGAAATTGCTGATTTTGATATTACTGAGCGAGTCGACTTTTTTGGTAAAATTGAGGCTGATTTGATCACTAGCCCTGATGAAGACTTTAAATTTCACAGTGGCGCTCCTGCACTAGTTACTAATTAAAGCAGTGTTATTTAGCTCTTCAAGCACACCGGTTAGTTAGGTGTGCTACTTCTTTCTATAAAGTCTATGAGCTCAAGCGCCGTGCTTTGAGAAAAGCCATGTTTTACTAATAGCTCTTTTGCGGTGCCATTGTATAAAATAGTAGAAAAGCCTTGTTCAAGCGCGTCTCTTTTTTGTTTTGCATCAGGGTCAGACTTTGGAAACATAACATGCAGTTGATGATGCTCTAAATCGGGCGAAATATATTCAACTTGTGGCGCGCCGGGTTCATTAAGTTTTTCGGTGTTTTTTAACCAGTATTCACCCACTTCTTTAGTGCCTGCTACTAAGTCTATTCGTCCTTTTTGAAGCATATATAAACTGTTAATTAACCCGCGAGTTGAGGTTACGGCCAGGCCATTACTTTCAGAAAAAACTTCACTTACTGCGTAGCCAACGCCTTTACAAATACTGTATGGCTGTAAAGAGTCCATACTGCCGTCATAGTTTATTTGTCTGTCTTTGAGCTTAAATAGTCCAACGTATACGTTAGCAAGTGGGCGAGAATAATAAAAAAGATCAGTACGCGACTTTGTATAAAAAGCGCCTAAAATTGCATCTTTTTTATTTATTTTGGTAAGCTCCAGCGCCCTGTTCCAGCTGGTAAACTCGATGTCGTTATTAATATTTTGATTAGCTAAGGCCGCTTTAGTTAAGGCAGTAACCCAGCCGTTATCAATTAAGCGCTCACCAATATAGGGTGGGGAGTTTTCGGCGACGAGCTGCCAATTTTCTGAGGCATACCCTTTGGAAAAAATGCAACAAAGCACCAAACAATAAATAGCTTTATACATATATCCTTATCCTATTACCAAAAAGTACTTAAATAATAGTCAGGATTTGAGATTATGCGAAGGGCGTATTAATGAGTTTTTGACCTTGCGGAGTAACCACTAAATATGAGCCTTGAGTATACCAATCACCAAGCACAGTGCGTGTTAGTGTTTGCTTACCTACAGAGTAAGTGTGTACGTTAGGGCGGTGGGTGTGGCCGTGTATCATGTTGCTTACATTATACTTGGCAAACATCGCTAGTACGGCGTCATCTACTACGTCTAAAATTTCTATGGGTTTGTCGGCTTGGCTTAATTTGCTTTTTTCTCTGGCATTGCGAGCAATTTTTTTTCTGTACCATAGTGGCATTGCTAACATTAATTTAGGCCACCACCAACCGCGACTTTTTTTACGAAACTTTTGATACTCAATATCTTGGGTACACATTTCATCACCGTGCAAAATAACAGTGGGAGTGCCATATAAATCTATAACCGTTTGCTCGTTTAGCAATACCATACCTGCGCGTTTAGCGTATTGCTCACGCATAATAAAATCGCGATTACCGTGTATAAAGTACACTGGTGTACCGCCAGCTTTAACGGCTTTTAAATGCTTTGCTACCTCACTAGCCAATTCTGTTACGTAGTCATCCCCAACCCATACTTCAAAAAAATCACCTAAAATATACAGTGCATCTACGGGCTTACCAATAATGTGCGTATTTATAAAGCGATAAAAGGCCTCGCTAATATCTGGGCGGTTTTCACTTAGGTGTAAGTCTGCAATAAAGTAGGTTTGAGAAGTCATAGAGGCATCTAGTTAGGTTAAATAAAAGCGGGCGCATACATAATGTACCATGCCCGCTTAATTACTCAGTATATGAGTAAACGTTTAGCTTACAGTAACGTTTTCGATGATTACATTTTCAAGCGGTACGTCTTGGTGAAAACCAGCGCTGCCTGTTGCTACACCTTTAATTTTATTTACTACGTCCATGCCTTCAACTACTTCAGCAAATACACAGTAACCCCAGCCTTGCGAAGTTTCGCTGCTGTGGTTTAAAAAGTCGTTGTCGTTAACGTTAATAAAAAATTGGGCTGTTGCTGAATGTGGATCAGGCGTACGCGCCATTGCTAATGTACCTACTTTATTAGATAAGCCATTATTTGCTTCGTTTTGAATTGGGTCGTTAACGTCTTTTTGTTCCATACCAGGTACAAATCCACCGCCTTGCACCATAAAGCCGTCAATTACGCGGTGAAAAATAGTGCCGTTGTAAAAACCTGAGTTTGCGTACTCTAAAAAGTTTTTAACTGTGTTTGGAGCTTCTTGCTCAAACATTTTAATGGTGATGTCACCAAAGTTAGTGTGTAGAACAACCATGTGGTTTCCTATATCTGGTTTAATTAGTCGCGCTATTTTATCTTAGTTAACTAAGATAAACAAAGTGCTTGTTCAATATAACCAATGCTGCCCAAGGTATATACTTGTGCGTTTTACAGGGGGTTAATATCGAGGCGGTATTTTGCCGTTGTGGTATTTTCTCTCAATATATAACCACGCACAGAACAAGAGCCTGTTAAGCAATAAACAGAGTGGTTTAAAACTGATTTTTACAGTGTTATTAATTTTAACAACAGAACCTCTATTACACACAATCAAGACCTCGCCAAAATTGGTTTTGATTCCAACTTAAACACGCGCATTGAGGTGGTTTGGGTATAAAAAGCGCTAGAGCGGGGGCTTTTCAAGTGTTAACATAGCCAACTCAGCAAACAGTCAAGGACTAAAAGTAAATGGTACAAATATACAACACACTCACGCGACAAAAAGAGCAGTTTAAACCTATGGTCGAAGGCAAAATCGACATGTATGTGTGTGGTATCACCATTTATGATTTTTGTCATATCGGTCATGCGCGTACATTTGTCGGGTTTGATGTTATTGTCCGCTACCTTCGCCACCTTGGTTACGACTTAAAATACGTACGTAATATTACCGACGTAGATGACAAAATAATCAAACGCGCAAACGAAAATGGCGAGTCAATTAATGAGCTAACTTTGCGTATGACCCAAGCCATGCACGAAGACTTTGATAGCCTAAACATGCTGCGCCCAGATATTGAACCTACGGTTACAAACCATATGGATGAAATTATCGAAATGGTTGAGCGCTTAATTGCAAAAGGCCATGCGTACGTAGCAAACGACGGCGACGTGCTTTTTGATGTTTCTACGTTTGAGCAGTACGGCGCACTATCGCAGCAAGATTTAAGTATGCTCCAAGCAGGCTCTCGCGTAGAGGTTGCACAGGATAAAGACGATCCACTTGATTTTGTATTGTGGAAAAAAGCAAAAGCAGGCGAACCTTCATGGTCATCTCCGTGGGGAGAAGGGCGTCCGGGTTGGCATATAGAATGTTCAGCAATGAGCTCAAAGCATTTAGGCGAGCATTTTGATATTCACGGTGGCGGCTCTGATTTACAGTTTCCGCATCACGAAAACGAAATTGCGCAATCATGCTGTGCAAACAATGGTAAGTATGTAAATACGTGGATCCATACAGGCATGGTACAAGTAAATAAAGAAAAAATGTCTAAATCATTAGACAACTTTTTTACTGTGCGTGAGGTACTAAAAACATATGACGCTGAATCAGTTCGTTACTTTTTAATCTCTGGGCATTACCGTAGCCAGCTAAATTACTCGCAAGAGAATTTAGATCAAGCACGTTCATCGCTTGAACGTATTTACACAGCACTTCGTGGTGTTGAGCCAATAACGTGCGATATTGAAAACAATGAGTACGTGGCTAAATTTAGAAAAGCCATGAATGATGATTTTAATACACCAGAGGCGTTACCGGTTTTATTTGAACTGGCTAAAGAGCTAAACCGTGTTAAAGACACCGATACACAGCAAGCAGGGCAATTAGCATTTGTGCTACGCAGCATAGGTGAAGTACTTGGTGTTGCCCAGCAAGCACCTGAATCGTTTTTGCAAGGCGGGCAAGATGATGATGAAGTGGCCACTATCGAAGCGCTGATTGTAAAACGTAATGAAGCGCGCGCAAACAAAGATTGGGCCGCTGCAGATGAAGCACGTGATGCACTTAATGCACTCGGTGTCGTGCTTGAAGACTCAGCAGGTAAAACAACATGGCGTAAAGCGTAAATGCGTTAAAGTAGCTTTTAAACTAAAAAGGGTTGCCAGTTGGCAACCCTTTTTTAATGCTAAGGCATTAAATTAACTGTGGTATTTTTCACATGCTTCGAGGGTATTTTCAATTAAACTTGCTACAGTCATTGGGCCAACGCCACCCGGTACAGGAGTAATAAAATCAGCTTTTTGCTCTGCAACACTGTACTGAACATCGCCCACTAACTTGCCTGTATCTAAACGGTTAATACCTACATCAATCACAATCGCACCTTCTTTTACCCACTCACCAGGTATAAATTCAGGTTTACCTACGGCCACTACTAATAAGTCTGCGCGGCGCACATGGGTTTCTAAGTCTTGTGTAAATTTGTGACATACCGTTGTAGTACAACCGGCAAGTAATAACTCAAGCGACATAGGGCGGCCAACAATATTAGAGGCACCAACAACTACCGCATGCATCCCTTTGTAACGCACGCCCGTTGAATCTAATAAGGTAATAATCCCTTTGGGTGTACATGGGCGCAGCGCCGGCATACGTTGCGCTAAGCGGCCAATATTGTAAGGGTGAAAACCGTCTACATCTTTATGTGGTGTAATACGTTCTAAAATCTTTTCTGCATCTAGGCCTTCAGGTAGCGGTAGTTGCACCAAAATACCATCTACTTCGCCATCGTTATTTAGCTCATCAATTAATGCTAGTAGTTCTTCTTCGCTGGTTTGCGCAGGTAAATCAAATGACTTTGAAATAAATCCTACTTCTTCACACGCTTTACGCTTGGAGCCAACGTAAACTTGGCTTGCAGGGTCAAGCCCTACCAGTACTACTGCTAAACCGGGTGCACGTAAACCGTTTGCAACGCGTTCGCTTACGCGCTCAGCCACTGCACTACGTACTTGTTTTGCGATTGCCTTACCATCAATGATGTTTGCCGTCATGGGGGACCTTTAATTGGGGTTAAATAAACTTCGATACTTATATTTTAAAAGCATCTGCATATAAAGAGGGGTGTATGCAAAAAATTAATTTTATTAATGCTTTTTTAATATGCAGGCTATTTTCGCAGAAAAGGCCCGAAGCGCCAAGTTGCTTTTAGGTTATAAACCGGTGTTTTCAAAAAAAGCGTCTAAATTTCAGCTTAGTTTTGCAATATTTAACCATTGTGAACTAAAAATGACCGATTGATTTATTTTATGCAAAAAACGTTTGACCTCTCCCAGGCAAATCACTATTATGCACCCCGTTGTCAACGAGGTCACTCGCAGGCAATCGTAAGCATCGGCGATTAGCGCAGTTTGGTAGCGCACTTGGTTTGGGTCCAAGGGGTCGCAGGTTCAAATCCTGCATCGCCGACCACTTCTTTTATTTTTATAATAGAATAGCTTACAGGCAAACTATGAAGTTTTCGATGCGCCCGTAGCTCAGCTGGATAGAGCAACGCCCTTCTAAGGCGTTGGTCGAAGGTTCGAATCCTTCCGGGTGCGCCATTTGAAAACAAAGTAAATACCGTGGTGATTGTAGCTCAGTTGGTAGAGCCCCGGATTGTGATTCCGGTTGTCGTGGGTTCGAGCCCCATCAGTCACCCCAATTTACTTCGAGTATCGGCGATTAGCGCAGTTTGGTAGCGCACTTGGTTTGGGTCCAAGGGGTCGCAGGTTCAAATCCTGCATCGCCGACCACTTTCTCATAAGTGGTCTTAAATTCAACATTTAAGTATTCAACACTATTATCGGCGATTAGCGCAGTTTGGTAGCGCACTTGGTTTGGGTCCAAGGGGTCGCAGGTTCAAATCCTGCATCGCCGACCACTTTCTTAACCTTAAAGAAAGTAAACGAGTAATCACTCAACAATAACTTCTATTTACTTCCTACTAAAATATCGCTTTAACGAACCAGTTAGTCTGTTTTTTACGCAGTTGGTCTCGATCGTAGCTAAACTAGTCCAAATAATTGCCCCCTACACTCGACTATCATAATTATTAGGTTATAATGCCGCGTCTATTGTTTAACATAGTGCCCGAAGGGCAGAGCAGCAATGGGATCTCATGGTAGTGACGGATGCTTTTTAGTGAAAAATCGCTTTAAAATTTATCAAGACTCATGAAGATTACTTTGTTTGTAAGGAAGGCGAACAGTCGCCAAAATTGAATATTGAGGTAAATCATGCAAGTTTCTGTTGAGACGACTCAAGGCCTTGAGCGCCGTCTGACCATCACCGTTCCTGCAGAGAACGTTGAGACCGAAGTAAAAAAACGCTTACAACAACTGTCAAAAACGCAGCGTATCGATGGCTTCCGTGCTGGTAAAGTACCAGTTTCAGTAATTAACAAGCGTTTTGGACCTGCGGTTCGTCAAGAAGTAGCTGGCGAAGTAATGCAGCGTAACTACATTGAAGCAATTGTTGCTGAAAAAATTAACCCTGCTGGCGCACCATCATTTGCACCTAAATCACTTGAAGCAGGTAAAGATTTAGAGTTTACAGCAACGTTTGAAGTATACCCTGAAGTTGAAGTTCAAGGTTTAGACAAAATTGCAGTAGAAAAACCAGCGGTAACAGTAACTGACGAAGATTTAGCAAACATGCTAGAAACACTTCGTAAGCAACACGCTTCTTGGGCTGATGTTGACGCAGCTGCTGGCGAAAACGACCGTGTAACAGTTGATTTCGTAGGTACTATCGACGGTGAAGAGTTTGAAGGCGGCAAAGCTGAAGACTTCCCACTTGAGCTTGGCCAAGGTCGTATGATCCCAGGTTTTGAAGACAACATCGTTGGTAAAAAAGCAGGCGAAGAAGTAGTTGCTGATGTAACTTTCCCTGAAGATTACCACGCTGAAAACCTGAAAGGTAAAGCGGCTCAATTCACTATCACAGTGAAAAAAGTTGAAGCACAAGAGCTACCTGAATTAAGCGAAGAGTTTGCAACTAAGTTCGGTGTTACCGAAGGCGGCGTAGACGCGCTTAAAGAAGAAGTTAAAAAGAACATGACACGTGAGCTAGACCAAGCGGTTAAAGCTAACGTGAAAGACCAAGCGATTAAAGGTCTTTTAGAAAACAACGAAATCGAAGTGCCTAAAGCACTTATTGATCAAGAAGTTGACGCATTACGTCAGCAAGCAGCTCAACGTTTTGGTGGCGACGCTAAAAACATGCCTGAGCTTCCAGCTGAATTGTTCCACGAGCAAGCTGTAACTCGCGTTAAAACTGGCCTATTACTAGGTGAAGTGATCAAAGCAAACGATATCAAAGTTGATGATGAAAAAGTTGAAGCATTAATTGCTACAGTTGCATCTGCTTACGAAGATCCAACTGAAGTAGTAGAATACTACAAAGCAAATGATCAACTTATGCAGCAAATGCGTAATGTTGCAATGGAAGAGCAAGCTGTTGAAGCTATTTTAGCTAAAGCAAACGTGTCTGACGTTGAAAAAGCATTTGATGACATCATGAATCCTCAGCAAGGTGCTCAATAAGTCATTGACTTAAGCGCTCGCTAACGATTAAATGGCTCGTGTTACTCTGTTTATGCAGTGTGCCCGGGCCATTTTAGTTTGTGCCCCATAATTTGCGAAAAATGATAACTATGCTTCCTTTAGTAAGAAAAAGCATAAGCGCATAAGGAATTAAAAAAGTATGAACACTGGTATGACAGATCCCCTAAATGCATTAGTCCCTATGGTTGTTGAACAAACAGCTAAAGGTGAGCGCTCGTATGACATTTATTCGCGTCTATTAAAAGAGCGAATTATCTTTTTAACGGGCCAAGTTGAAGACAACATGGCAAACCTAATTTTAGCGCAAATGCTATTTTTAGAATCAGAGAACCCTGAAAAAGATATCTTTTTATATATTAATTCACCAGGTGGTTCGGTAACCGCTGGTATGGCAATTTACGATACAATGAACTTCATCAAACCAGATGTAAGTACAATTTGTGTTGGCCAAGCGGCAAGCATGGGCGCATTTTTGCTTACTGCTGGCGCTAAAGGTAAGCGTTTTTGTTTACCAAACTCACGTGTAATGATTCACCAACCGTTAGGTGGTTTCCAAGGTCAAGCATCTGACTTTGAAATACACGCAAAAGAAATTCTGTCTATTAAAGACAAACTTAACCGCTTAATGGCAGAGCATACAGGCCAGCCATTAGATGTTATTTCACGCGATACTGACCGTGATAACTTTATGAGTGCATCACAAGCTGTAGATTACGGCCTGGTTGACTCAGTGTTTACAAATCGCGAAAGCAAGTAAGCGTGTAGGCAAGCAAATAATTGCTTGCCACTTTGAGTTACTATGCGAAAACCAGTAAATTTTGGTATAGTTAAAAGCGAATTTGAAATAGTTGCCAACCTTATTTGGCAGCCAACGTATAAAAGAGGTAGCTGAATGTCTGACACTCCTACAGACGGCGACAAAAGTAATAAATTGTTATACTGCTCTTTTTGTGGCAAAAGCCAACACGAAGTGCGTAAATTAATTGCAGGTCCTTCAGTATACATTTGTGATGAATGTGTAGAGCTGTGTAACGATATTATCAGGGAAGAAATCAAAGACATTGCTCCTAAGCATAATTCGTCTGATAAACTACCTGTGCCAAAAGAAATTCGTAATCACTTAGATGACTACGTAATTGGTCAAGACCATGCTAAAAAAGTATTGTCTGTAGCGGTATACAATCACTATAAGCGCCTACGTAACCAATCTACAAAGCAAGAAGTGGAACTAGGTAAAAGTAACATTTTGCTTATTGGCCCTACAGGTAGTGGTAAAACATTACTGGCAGAAACACTTGCGCGTTTACTTGATGTACCGTTTACTATGGCAGATGCAACTACACTAACCGAAGCCGGTTATGTAGGTGAAGATGTAGAAAACATCATTCAAAAACTGCTACAAAAATGTGACTACGACGTAGAAAAAGCGCAACGTGGTATTGTTTACATTGATGAAATTGACAAAATTTCGCGTAAATCAGATAACCCATCTATTACACGTGACGTGTCGGGTGAGGGCGTACAACAAGCGCTGCTTAAACTAATTGAAGGCACGGTTGCCTCAGTCCCACCACAAGGTGGTCGTAAGCACCCGCAGCAAGAGTTTTTACAGGTTGATACCTCTAAGATTTTATTTATCTGTGGTGGTGCCTTTGCAGGCCTAGATAAAGTAATCGAACAGCGTAGCCATAAAAATACCGGAATTGGCTTTGGTGTTAACGTTAAAGAGTCAGCGTCGAGCCGCTCTTTAAGCGAAACATTTAAAGACGTAGAGCCAGAAGATTTAGTTAAGTACGGCTTAATTCCTGAGTTTATTGGTCGTTTACCTGTTGTTGCTACATTAACTGAGCTTGATGAAGCGGCACTTGTACAAATATTAAGTGAACCTAAAAACGCCATTACTAAACAGTTCTCTGTATTGTTTGGTATGGAAGACGTTGAATTAGAGTTCCGTGATGATGCACTAAGCGCTATTGCTCACAAAGCAATGGAGCGTAAAACAGGTGCTCGCGGACTTCGCTCAATTGTTGAAGGCGTACTGCTTGATACTATGTATGAGCTGCCATCAATGGATGATGTAAGCAAAGTGGTTATAGATGAAACCGTGATTAAAGGTGAATCTGACCCAATCTTGATTTATGAAAACAATAATCAAGATAAAGCTGCATCAGAGTAGTTTTTAAGCTATTTGTATAAAAAAGGAGCCTTAGGCTCCTTTTTTTATAATTAATTTGAACGAGTTGAGGAAAATTGTTGAACTTTAATTAGATTATCCCCATATACTTGAGTAATCTTTTAAATAAATGAAGTGCGAAGAGAAACTATAATGACGCTTGAGAGAACCGATCGAGTCGAAATCCCAGTGTTAGCACTGCGCGATGTTGTGGTATATCCGCACATGGTGATCCCGCTTTTTGTAGGCCGTGAAAAATCAATAAAATGCCTCGAAGCGGCAATGGATAAAGACAAACAAATTTTCTTGGTTGCACAAAAAGATGCAACTGTAGACGAACCTGAGCAAGACGATATTTACCGTATCGGTACTATTGCTACTGTACTTCAGTTATTAAAGTTACCAGACGGTACAGTTAAAGTTTTAGTTGAAGGTACGCAGCGCGCACAAATTGAAGAATTTGTAGATAACGATGAGTTTTTTGTAGCGAATGCTCAGTTCATCGAATCTGATTCAGTGGATGAGCAAGAGCAAGATATTTTCATCCGCAGCGCTGTTAGCCAGTTTGAAGGCTATGTAAAACTTAATAAAAAAATTCCACCTGAGGTATTAACCTCTGTTTCAGGTATTGATGAGCCAGCACGCCTTGCCGATACAATGGCAGCGCATATGCCCTTAAAAGTGCCTGAAAAACAAAAAGTGTTAGAAATTTCAAGCGTTACAGAGCGCTTAGAATACTTAATGGCACTGATGGAAGGTGAGATAGACTTATTGCAAGTTGAGAAAAAAATTCGTACCCGCGTGAAAAAGCAGATGGAAAAATCTCAGCGCGAGTACTACCTCAACGAGCAAATGAAAGCCATTCAAAAAGAACTTGGTGAGCTTGATGATGTACCTGACGAATTTGAAGCGCTTAAAAAGCGTATTGAAGAATCAGGTATGCCAGAAGAAGCGAAAGAAAAAGCATCAGCTGAGCTTAATAAGCTTAAAATGATGTCGCCAATGTCTGCAGAGGCCACTGTAGTGCGTTCATACATTGATACGTTAATTAACGTACCATGGAAAAAACGCTCTAAAGTGAAAAAAGACTTAGCAGGCGCGCAAAAAATTCTTGATAGCGATCACCATGGCTTAGATAAAGTTAAAGAACGCATAATTGAATACCTCGCGGTGCAACAACGTACTAATAAGCTTAAAGGGCCTATTTTATGTTTAGTAGGACCACCGGGTGTTGGTAAAACATCACTAGGGCAGTCTATTGCACGCTCTACGGGTCGTAAATATGTTCGTATGGCGTTAGGTGGTGTACGTGACGAAGCTGAAATTCGTGGCCATCGTCGTACTTACATTGGCTCTATGCCAGGCAAGCTGATTCAAAACATGACAAAAGTGGGCGTTAAAAACCCATTATTCTTGTTAGATGAAATCGACAAAATGTCATCTGATATGCGCGGCGACCCAGCATCAGCACTATTAGAGGTGCTCGATCCGGAGCAAAACAGCCACTTTGCTGATCACTACTTAGAAGTTGATTACGATTTATCGGATGTAATGTTTGTAGCAACATCAAACAGCTTTAATATTCCTGGTCCATTATTGGACAGAATGGAAGTTATTCGCTTATCGGGTTACACCGAAGATGAAAAGCTAAACATTGCAAAAGAGCACTTAATTACTAAGCAAGTTAAACGCAATGGTTTAAAACCTTCTGAGCTAGTAATAGAAGACAGTGCAATTATTGGCATTATTCGTTACTACACGCGTGAAGCGGGCGTACGTAATTTAGAGCGCGAAGTATCTAAACTATGTCGTAAAGCCGTTAAAAATATCTTACTTGATAAAGAGACTAAAACAGTCACTGTCAATCAAGATAACCTAGAAGAGTTTTTAGGGGTACAGCGCTACGACTACGGTAAAGCTGAAGACGGCGATCGCATTGGTCAGGTAACAGGCTTAGCGTGGACCGAAGTAGGCGGCGATTTACTGACCATTGAATGTGCGGCTGTGCCAGGTAAAGGCAAGCTAAGCTACACAGGCTCACTGGGCGATGTAATGCAAGAGTCGATACAAGCGGCCATGACGGTGGTTCGTAATCGTGCTGATACGTTCCGTATTAATAACGATTTTTACGAAAAACGCGACATTCATGTGCATGTACCAGAGGGCGCGACCCCTAAAGATGGCCCAAGCGCCGGTGCAGCAATGGTAACGGGTTTAGTATCGAGCTTAACAGGTAACCCCGTTAAAGCCGATGTAGCAATGACAGGTGAAATAACACTGCGCGGTGAAGTACTGCCTATTGGTGGCTTAAAAGAGAAACTACTTGCTGCACACCGTGGTGGAATTAAAACAGTCATCATTCCTAAAATTAACGAACGTGACTTAAAAGAGATCCCAGATAACGTACTGGCAGGCTTAGATGTTCACCCAGTTACATGGATTGATGAAGTATTAAAGTTAGCTTTAGTGCATCCTGTTGAGAGTTTTTCAGTCGAAACACCGAAAAACCAATAAAAAACCCAAAAAAAGTGCTTTAAAGGGCTTTTCAAATCTAATCGGTATGATAAGTTAAGCACTGGTTTTCGAGCCTAGCCCTTATGGGGCCTAGGCTTAAGAAAAATATAATCATGTGAGCATTAAAAGTTTGCTCTAAAATTTTCAAAAAAGTGATGTTAGTTTAAAAAACAATCGCTCTTGATAATAACAATGAAAGAGGATGATATTGTGAATAAATCTCAATTAATCGATCAAATCGCAGCTGACGCTGACATTTCTAAAGCGGCTGCAGGTCGTGCACTAGATTCATTCATCGAGTCTGTATCTGGAGCGCTTAAAGATGGCGATTCAGTTGCACTTGTAGGTTTTGGTACTTTCTCAGTACGCGAGCGTGCTGCTCGTTCAGGCCGTAACCCACAAACTGGTGAAACTATCCAAATCGCTGCGGCAAATATTCCTTCTTTCAAAGCCGGTAAAGCGCTGAAAGACGCAGTAAACTAATCACTGTTTAAATACAGATTAGTTATGGCGAGTGTATATAAACTTAATTATCCTAATCGATGAATTAAGTAACTTCACCGCCAGTTACTTCAAGTGAAAAAGCGTATCTGGTAAGATACGCTTTTTTTACATATGACAAGGTAAAATACCTTGATCAATAAGAGATAAACAAATGCTTGAGAAAATCAGAGAGGGCTCACAGGGTCCTGTAGCCAAAATAATTTTAGGCGCGGTGATTTTATCTTTTGCCTTAGCAGGGATCGGTAGTTACTTAGGTCAAACCCCAGAACAACCCGTTGCTGAAGTAAATGGAATTAAAATTAGCCAAACCGAATTTAATCGTGCTTATCAAAACGAACGTAGCCGTTTAGAGCAACAATTTGGCGAATACTTTGCACAAATCAGTGCAGATCCAAATTACATGGCGCAAATTCGTCAAGGTGTAATTGACCGCTTAGTACAACAAGAATTGCAATCACAATTAGCGGCAGATTTAGGCCTTCGCGTAAGCGACGACAGCGTACGTAAAACAATTTTAGAACTACCGTACTTTCAAATTGGTGAAAAATTCAATAACGACCGTTACCTACAAGTAATTCGTCAAATGAACTTTCAACCAGATGCTTTTCGTGAGTACTTACGTAAAGACATGACACGCAGCCAATTAGTGTCTGCGGTTGCTGGTACTGAGTTTGCACTTGAAAACGAGCTTAAACGCGCTGCAGCCCTGCAGCAGCAAACGCGTAGCATAGACTACCTTGTGTTAAGCAAAGAAGCGTTACAAGCAAACGTAGACGTATCTGAGCAAGAAATTGCTGATTACTACGAGCTAAACGCATCACAATTTTTATCGCCAGAGCGTGTATCGGTTGATTACATTGAGCTTAAAGCACAAGATATCACCGTAGAGTCGGTAACAGAAGACGACGTAAAAGCGTATTATGAGCAAAATAAAGCACAATACATCGAGCCTGAAAAACGCCGTGTATCGCACATTTTAATTGATAACAGCGAAGATGATGATGCCGCGCTTGAAAAAGCCAACGCATTACATGAGCAGTTAGAGCAAGGTGCTGATTTTGCACAGCTTGCAGAGTCATCATCTGATGATGTTGTGAGTGGCGAAATGGGCGGCGACCTAGAGTGGATTGAGCGCGATGTAATGGACCCAGCTTTTGAAGATGCTGCATTTGCGCTTCAAAACAAAGGTGATATTTCAGAAGTTGTAGCATCAGAGTTTGGTTATCACATTATTAAACTTACTGACTTACAGCCAGAGCAAGTGAAAGCGTATGACGACGTAAAAGCCGACTTACGTGCAGAGCTTGAGCAAACTGAAAAAGTAGATGCGTTTTACGAAAAGCAAACAGAAATGGGTGCCTTAGCATTTGAGATTTCTGACCGTTTAGACGATGCTGCAGAAGTGGCAGACGTTGAAGTTAAAACCACGCCACTTGTTGCACGTAATGCATTGCCAGAGCCACTTAATACACCTGCGGTAATTTCTCAGTTGTTCTCAGTAGAATTACTTGAAGATAAAGTAAACTCAGAAGTGATTGAGCTAGGTGATGAGCACGTTATTGTAGTACGTGTAAATAAATATGAGCCATCTGCAACTAAACCGCTTGCGCAAGTGAGTGAGCAAATCAAAACACGTTTAGTTAATGAAAAAGCATCAACACTTGCTAAAGAAAAAGCACGTGAGTTATTTGCACAAGTCCAAGCAGGTAAAACGCTAAGCGATGTGGCCAGTGAGCAAAACCTAACGGTACGTGAAGAAGCGAGCTTAACGCGTCAAAGCTACACGGTTTCGCCTGCTATTGTAACGCAAGCGTTTAAAATGCCTCGTCCTAATGATACACCAAGCACAGACGTGGTTGATTTAAACAACGGTGATGCGGCAATTGTTGCACTTAAATCGGTAAGCGATGCGCAAGTAACCGCAAATATCGACCCGCAAGTACAGCAAAACATTACTATGGCGCAAGCTAACAAAAACTACTTAGCGTTTATTGAGTCTTTAAAGGCTAAAGCTGAGCTAAATCTACCTGTGGTAGAGCAAGCAGCAGAATAATCGCGATACATTAAAAAAAGGCGCGCTACTTTATAAGTAACGCGCCTTTTTTATAACTTCAATGTGCTTAGTAAAATGATTAGGCAGTATTGTTTTATAAATATAAGCTTAGTATTAACAGCAAATTAAGCGCTGTGTTACTTTTGATTGCGGATTTTGAAACACCTCTTCAGTACGCCCATATTCTACTACCTCACCTTTTTCAAGCACTACTAGCTGATCGCTGATATGGCGCACTAAACTTAAATGGTGCGTAATGAGTACATAAGTTAAACCGGTTTCTTTTTGCAGCTTAAGTAATAAGTTAACTGTTTGCGCACGAACGGAGGGATCTAAAGCCGACAGCGCTTCATCAAGCACCACCACTTTAGGGTCTAAAATGAGCGCCCGCGCCAACGCTACACGCTGCAATTGGCCTACACTAAACATGTGAGGGTAATAATGTTGATGATCGATTAGCAGTCCCACTTTAGAAAGCGTGGCATCTATTTTTTCTTGGCGAGCCAGTTGGTCTGAATCGGTATTATACTGCAAGCAATCATCTAGCATATCACCTATGGTGAGACCCGGATTGAGCGAGGCAGCGGAGTCTTGGAATATCATGCGGATATGTCGACATTGATCATCGCGCACGCCGTCATCCTCAATAATATTACTTTCTAATAAAATTTGCCCACTGTCGGCGCTATCTGCCCCTGCGAGTAATTTAGCGAGTGTACTTTTACCCGCACCGGTTTCACCGATTACTGCGATTGTTTCGCCTTTGCCCACACAAAAAGAGATATTTTTTAGTACCTCAAATTTTTTGCGGCTAAATAAACCGGCACGTATGTTAAAGGTTTTACAAAGCGCTTGTACTTTTAATACCGGTTGCATTACTTCATCTCCTTAATAAGCGGAAAATGACACGCATAGCTGTGCCCATGGTGCTTAGTAAGTGCAGGGGTAATTACACATTCTTTTTGTGCTTGAGGGCAGCGTGGGCCTAATCGACAACCTATAGGTAAATGTTGCAAAGTAGGGATAGTGCCTTTAAGTGCATAAAAGGGTTCTTTGTGTGCTAAGCCTTGCTCATAATTGGGTAAGCTTTTTAATAACGCTTGCGTGTAAGGGTGGCGAGGCTGGCGAAAAATACGTTGTGTAGGGCCGGCTTCAACCATTTGCCCACAATATAAAACATGAATACCGTGCGACCAGTCGGCTATTTCTTCAAGCTCATGAGAAATCATCAAAATAGACATATTTTTTAATTGATTTAAGCTTTTTAGCAACCTAAATACCTGTGCACGGGTGGTGCTTTCAAGCGCTGTAGTCGGCTCATCAGCAATTAGTAGCTTAGGAGTGCGCGCTATGGCCATGGCAATCATGACCTTTTGGCACACGCCTTCTGAGAGCTCGTGCGGGTAACTATCAAGCACAGCATCGTGGTTTTTAATACCCACTTTATGGATAAGTGCTTTTACGCGGTCTTTACGTTCTCTATTGCGCTTTAAAAAAAAGCCTTTAGTGGATGTTTCAGGCAGTGTTTCGGCTATTTGGTCAAATATTTTAGCGGTCGGGTCAAGGCAGCGGCTAGGGTCTTGGTAAATCATCGCAATGTCTTGGCTGACTGTTTTTCTGCGTTGCTCTGGGGTTAAGCGCATTAAATCAACACCGCGCCAATGCATTCTATCGGCTG
>NZ_AUTO01000122.1:0-18955 GCF_000498055.1 Pseudoalteromonas sp. TB51 | reverse complement strand
TCTCGCATTACCTTTAAGCAACCTACGGTCGTTTCTGAAGGAAAGAACTCGGCGTATACTTCACTAGTAGCATCGTCAATCATGATAACTAAACAGTGCTTTTTATCACCAAACCAACGATGAGGGCTACCATCCATTTGCATCATTAATCCCGGAGCTTCCATGCGTTCTCTGCGTTTGCGAACATTACTACGTCTTCGTTTAGCGCGTTTAACATGGTGGATATCATGAGCCCAACTTCGTAGGGTCTCGCGCTTAACTACGATGTTTTCATTGATTGCTAACTGCTCAGCTAAGTGAAGCAGATTCAAGTCGAAATACTTTTCTTTAATCAGAGTTTGCACGGCTTTTTTAATTGATACTGGTGTTTTATTTGGCGGGGCTTTGCCACGATTACCATGAATAGCAAATTGAATACCGACTTGCTGATATTGTTTGACGTAGCGTTCAATTGTACGTCGTGACTTGTTAAGTAACTTTGCTGCATTGCCAATTGTTATTCTGTTTTCTGCTACTTTAGCAATAATATCAACAGTGAGTTGAGCTTTTGAATCCATCACAATCATCCTCAACATGCCTTATTAGTATTCCAAAAACAAAACACTAACAGACACGTAAAAAAGTGACCGACAAATTCCCTTGGTAATTAGCGATTACGACAGAATCGCTTGGTAATTAAGATACGACAAAGTCGCTTGGTGTTAACAAGGCTTCATGTAGTAGCTCATATCAGCTCTTACAGTTCCGATGAATAAGTTTAAACTTCATCTGACAGGCTGCGATGAGTATACATTCTCTTTAGCTTGTTTTGACAAAAACAACTTTGAGTATTTATTCGGTAACGCTTCACTAACCGGAATTTTGGGAGCGAAGCAAGTAAAATTTCCGAGTGCAGTGACTTGTTAGCATGCTACCGAACACGTTTAGAATTAGTTAAGTAATTGCTACCAGACAACGGCCCTTTATATATATCTTCTAATAAAAAGTGCAGTACTTCTTTGAGTTCTTTCTTGCCACTTGGCAATGCTATTTTGCCATTATTTACAACGACTGGAATGTCAGGAAAATTGGCCGCAGCAGTGGATATTTGGATAACAGTATAGTTGTCTAACACACCTGAACTCTTAATGGAGTGCGCCATCTTTCTTACTTGCGTATCAGCTTCTGAGATAAAAATTGCAAGATCAGTAATTTCCAATGAAGTATGTTGCGACATCTGAGTTAAGTCTTCGTTTGTTGCTTCTCGATAAAACTCTGACAGATCGAAAACCATTCGAGCATTGTGGAAACTTTTGAACTTTGTTTTATTGCCCTCAATAATTGCTACTAACTTATTATCAATCGTAAAGATATCATCAGTAGTTTTTACAAACGTATTGCCAGTTTGCATCTTTATTATAGGGAGCTGATTTAGCGAAAGAGCCTGTCTTGATGAAAACTTTTGAACAAACACTTTGGTTTGACCATTTGTAGTTATGCCTGTAAATATTGCCTTTATCGGCTCATTTGAGAAGTTGGAAATATTCACGTCCGTAAAAGATGATGCATTTGCATTGATTGCATTCACCATTAACGTTGATTCACTAATATCATCAATAGTGAGGACTTCATTCGCTTCTGGCTTCCAGTCACCATTAAAATCCACTTCAGTATCTACTCCTTGCTCAAAGGAGACTCGCTGATCTTCAAATATTTGAATTAGCTCTGACTGAAGTGGATTATTTACCCTGATTCGTTTAATTTGACAGCTGTCGCTATCGTCCTTAATAAACGCAAAAAAATTCTGCTGTGCTGTCATTTTATTCCTCTACATCGATAACTATATATTCTGTTAGCTGAGCCACTGTTAAGGGTTGGCTAGCATGCCTAAGTTCTTTTTTTGTGATAAGTACGTAAGTTACACCCTCTGGTGTACCTACTTTATAAAAGTGCCATTTCATGATGCCTAGAAGAGGATTGAAGTGATAGCTATACCCAGTACTGGTTATCACGGCAAATATTAATAATGTTGGAACCCAGACTGTCCAGTTTAGCGCCGTGAAACTTGCGGTAAAAAGCGGAAGTAAATATAAAAGAAGAAAGCCCATATTTTCGCGATCAGCAGCTTCAACAGTCGCTACAGAAAAATTGAAGCGCTCTAGGTTCTTTTTGGCATAGCGAAGCATCCAGATGCAAACCAGTACTAGGAATAATGAAGCAGCAATAGCCAAGCTAGCAAATGTTTTTTCGTCATTAAACCAAGCTACCCACGCATAAGTAAAGCCTACAGGGGCTATTGCTGTGCTAGTAAGTAAAATTTTGGCAAGTGTGCTTAACACATTATTTCCTTTGCTCTAAGTTATGATTGAACTCGATTTGCATGCTAACAATTTAATATCGAGCAATTAGGTAGTTTTTCTACCGTAATCTGTCTCGTTTGTCCTATGACCATTGATAGCAAAGTTAGGAAATAATTACCAGCATATTGCTCTAAATGTGGTCACGACGAACACGACCTATTGGCTCGATTTTCTGACTATGGAAGAAATTTAAGGATTATGGATATATAAACAGTAATTTTGGTGTAAGAATGAACGTCAGCTTCGCTCAAAGCCTCCTATAGAGTATTTACGTTAACTAATAATGGGGCAGAAACATGTTAATTATGGATGACGGCTTATTGCACAAATCGGCTATTCATTGCCAGATTCTACTCTAGAATCAAATCTGGCAGATCAGTTAAGACTTATTCAGCTGACGTATCTTTATGGATCCCTATCTTAATGAGAATAAACACTTTGGCCTTGACCTGGGTATTTTTCAAAAATATGTATATAAACCTCGCTACAGGTTTTTGGCCATAAATTGTCATCGTATGATTCAGGTAAGCTATCTAATACCTCCTCAATCATATTCTTAACTCTGGCTTTAGTTCGCTGCTTTTTACGCCAATCAATAACCAATATTTCTTGCATTTTTCCTGTTAATTCTTTAGCTATTTCTTTAACTTGATTACGTTCTTGCTCTGTTAGTGGTGCGTCTTGAATCATCAAGTCGTACACTGCTAGCTCTTCTTCAGCTAAGCCTTCACGAACGGTACGCTTTTCTTCATGCTCTAACTCATTAATAAACTCTTTCAGGCGATTAAAAAATTCTTCTGCGGTATATGCACCTAAATTATATTCTTCAATTAAATCTAAAAACTTTTGCTGTAAATCTTGGCGCGTTTTGTTTTTAAGCACCATTGGCTGCAATTTCCGCTCAATTAGGTTTTTAAGTTTCTCAGCATCTGATTGTTTCGGTTTCTCAATCGATGAAGCCATTGTCGCTAAAGCATCAAAGTCTATATTTGCAATGTTTATGGGATCTGGCAGGTTGCTTTGTATTTTAATAGTGGAAATTGATTCATCTAATAAGTCATTAACTTGGTTACGCACAACATCCAATACATCTTCATCATCAATTGATAAACCAGATTTCAAACGCATTTGAGAATAAATTATATTAATAGCGATACGATAAGGTACATATTGATTAGCGCTATCGTCAGGCATAATGGCCTTAAAAATACGGTTAATTTTCCTAATAAAAGACGTAAATTCTTCTTTATTTTTCGGTTCAAGCAGTATTTCGCTGGCGTTATCTAACAATGAGAGTTTGGCAAAACCATCAGCAGAGGCCGATACAATTTGGGTTAAGTCAATATCAACACTACCTAAGAAGACAATAAGCTCATTGATAGCTATACCTAATGCAGCGACTAGTTCAGATTTATCTTTTGCAGGGCTATCAACTTTATAAGGTGCGCCGCCTTCAGTAACGCCACCCCCATATAGCCCTAATGCCTGTTGTAGGGCATTAAATATATTAATGTAGTCTACAATCTGTCCCGCAGCCTTTCCCTCATACACACGATTAGCACGTGCAATGGTTTGCATCAAAGTATGGCTTTTAAGCGGCTTATCTAAGTAAAGAGTTGAAACAGATGGGGCATCAAAGCCTGTTAACCACATCGCGCATACAAATACGATTCTTAAATTATCTTCAGGGTCTTTAAACTTTTCGTCTATTTTTTCTTTTAAGAAACGCTCTCTGTGTGGTTTATAATCAAGCCCTTTTTTAGCAAGTCGCTCGTCATCATTTTGCCCACCCGACACAACAACCGCCATATCAGCACTTTCCATATGCTGAATTTGAAATTGCAGTTTGTTTAAGCGGCTTCCCGAAGTATGTTTGGCTTTTGCTTTTAAGCTACTGAGCTTTGTTTTCCACGCTAGTTGAACTTTGTCATACATCTTAATAGTAGTGGCTTTATCAATAGATACCACCATTGCTTTGCCTAGCATTCCATTACTGAAAGGGTCACGATTGATATAGTGCTCAACCAAATCAGCAGCAATAGTCTCTAGCCGATCTTCTCTAGTAATGATGTGATAAGCCTTAGAGAACTCAGACTCTAAACGCGCTTCTTGTTCTTCAGTAAGGTCTGCTTGATCAAGTATGTCAGCAATATCATCTCCAATAGTATCGCTCGACACTGAAACTTCAGGTACACGATTTTCGTAATATAAAGGAAGTGTTGCGCCATCATCAACAGCATCAGCAAAGTTATAGATACTAATGTAGTCACCAAACACTTCCTGTGTTTTAGCCTCTCCTGCAAGCAATGGAGTGCCTGTAAATGCCATAAACGAGGCATTAGGCATAGCATTACGCATATTCATTGCTAAAGAGTCGTATTGGCTTCTGTGGGCCTCATCAGTGATAACAATAATATCGTCACGTTCAGATAAAACCGGATAGTTTCCTTTTTCGTCACCTTTAAACTTTTGGATTAAAGTAAATACAAAACGGTGATCCTCTCCAAGTAACGCTTTTAATTGGACGCCTGAGTCTGCTTGGCAGTTTTCGGTAACAATACCTGCAGAATTAAAAGTTTTATATATTTGGTCGTCTAAATCTGTTCTGTCGGTAACTAATACAAATGTCCAATTACCGGTATATTTACGAAATGCCTTTTTACAGAAGAAAACCATTGAAAAGCTTTTACCGCTACCTTGGGTATGCCAAAAAACACCGAGCTGACCATCACGCTCCTTTACGTTATTAAGACCACACAATGCCTGATTAACACCTAAGTATTGATGATACTTAGCAATGATTTTAATCGTTTGCTTTGTCTTAATATACAAAGTGTAGTTTTCAATAATATCTAAGAGTCGGTTTTGCTCACACACCCCACGTATAACAACTTCTAAACTAACTCGGCGCTCTTCTTTTTCACTCTCTACTTTCTTCCATTCAGCAAAGTGCTCCCACTGGCTAGATATAGAGCCAACCTTTGATTGCACACCATTAGAAAGAATAATAATCTGGTTATAGGTAAACAATTTTGGAATAGTATTTTTGTAATCAGCTAAATTGTTTTTATAAGCGCTAAGTAAGTTTTTATGACTTGCTTTTAGTTCAATAAAAACAATTGGTAAGCCATTAATAAAGCAGATCAAATCTGGACGACGGGTTTCAATTTCACCCGTTATGCTCATCTGGCTACAAAGCAAGAAGTCATTGTTAGTAGCATCCGACCAATCTATATATTGAACAACGCAATCATCTTCATCTTCAGCATTTGTTGTATAAACATAGCCACTAGTTAATAACTCATAGACTTCTTCATTAGCTGATATTGCGGTCATCGCACTTCTATCACGCGCTATTTCGTCAATGGCTTCTTGAATAATTAGTTTATTAATATCCGGATTTAGCTTTAGCAACGCAGTTTGTAACCTTGCGAATAGCACAACATCATTGCGGGTTTCCCTGCCAAAAAACATAGGGTTATTAGTCAGAGACTCATTATCTAATGAACCAAAAACTTCATCCCAACAAATTGCGGTTTCCCAGCTTAAATCTGAGAATAACTGAATCGCAGGTTGTTCTACTAAAGTATCTTCCGTGTATGTCATTAAAACTCCCTTATTTTCCTTTCTAATTCTTTTTTTGTTTCATATTCAATTTGATGGTCAATATGCTCTACAAAATCAGATGCCCAGTTTTTTACCTTAATGCTTTCATGGTACATCAAGGGTTGAATTACCTCTTTATCGGCTTTAAGGTAAGGAACTAATGAGTCGACCCATGATCTACTTGAAAAATTAGCTGATATCTCACTAAGGAAGGCCTTGTTATCAGAGTATTCAGATAACAATTGAACCATCAATGGATTTATAACACGCTTATCATTATTTGAGGCAAACATTGAAATTGAACGCCCTACGACAAGAAGTGCAGATTCATTTTGGCACCAATCAATAATAACCTCAGGATCCAAGATATCAAAAATACTCTTATCTCTTTTTTTATAAGATTTACCACTGCCTAGTAAATCGACTAAACGGTACTGTTTTATCGCGCTACCATCAATAAACTTGTCCGCTATCTTAGGCCAAATATAATTACCATGTAATTCAAAGGCTTTATAAAAACCTTCACCTAAGTAATCCCATAAATCAGAATAGTTGATATCATGATTGCCAACTTGCTCAACTAGATGCAAACATAGTTGTAATGCAAACTCTTCATTTTCAGACTTTAATAGTTTTTCAACTGAGTTTAACCAATAGTAACTATCAAAATGGCGAGTCTTGTCTTCTTGTTTAAAAGACACGTTGAGAACTAAATGAATTAGAGCTGGGGTTAATTGTTTAAAATCAATATCACTACGACCGTGAGTGTACATATTGATATTATCAAGTGCGACCCAAGCGCCTGTTGGATCAATTTCACTTAGTGACATACAAAATTGGGCTATTTCATGCTCTGTTAGATGCCCTGTAACACTTCCATGCGCAAGTATTGATGCCGAGCCGCTATGTAATTGATTGTTTTTAATTAATTCTATTAATGTATTTAAGTGAGAACTTTCGATTTTTCCTGTACAAATAGAGCTAGGGTAATATTGAACTAAATGCTCATCAGCCCCTATTAATCCTATTACTTGAAGCCATTCATTTGAGTTTTTAACGTAAATCCCACTTAGAAAACCAGCAAAAAACTGCGTGCTTGCATTCATGTTTGTACGAAAATAGTCAAACAGTTCATTCAATAATAAACCATATGAATCTGATTCTAACACCAGATATTTTGCAAAAACCCAACTTTGTTTTTGCTCAGGAAAAGTCATTAATAATTCGAAATATTTGACGAGCTCAGAATGATTGCTCTTTAATTCTAAGGATAATTTTTTTGCATCTTCAGCAGCTATATCAATATAGTGACCATCATCGTCTATAACATGTTCTCTCGATGGGTTGAGTACAATTAATTTTAGCTTTTCTTCTATACTATTCTCAGAGGGGGATAATAGTTTTCCCCAAGATTTCAGAATGTCTATCTGCTCTTTGTTCATTTCTTCAAAATCATACTGTAAAGCATGGATTATTGATTGCGAAGCAGAAGGCCAATATTTTCCAGTAAGCATTATTACTTCTTTTATGAAATAGTCCAATTGCTCTGTTATTTTATACCTCATCAGCCCTCTAATTTGATTACCAAATGCTTCCTTAACTTCTGCAACTAAACGGTCACGTTTAATAATCTCAAGTAATATATTTATTAAGGACTGCCAATAGTCATAAATTTCTTGATACTTTTTCGGACTCCACTCTGTAAGCTCAGCTTTAGTACCTTGAAACTCTGCGCCAATGGTCCTTGTACCACCATGTGTATTAATTGCTGTTTTAACTGCTTCAATAATCACTACGTCCGCGCTTTCAATATTTAATGCTAAAACTCTCTCTAAAATAGCAAGTCTTTCACTAAAGTCCGCCTCGGTTCCCGATAATTGCCAGCGGAAAAGCTGCGAAAACTGCCCTAAAGCATTGTTACTAAAGCTTTCATTTTCAAATTGAGCCAGTTTAAATAAGCACCAAGATGCTTTTTCAAAACAAGATTTATGAAACGCCAGCATTTCCAATGCCCAAACAAGGTTTCGTCTAACTTCTCCAGCTATTTTTTGTATTTCTTCATCAGTTAGCTGCAAAATCACTCTGTATAACTGATTATTTGTAACAGTAGGGCTCACCTCAACCAAAGCGCGAAAAAGTCTTGAACCCTGCTTAGATAGCAACAATTCCGCTTGGCCAAAAGGGTGGTTAGCAGCACAAAAATTCTCAACAAATGACTGCACATTAATTGATGAATCCAAGTACTTTATTTGATTGCAAAAACTCTCTTGTAATCTAGCCGGAAGCTTAGAAACAATTTCACTTTGTCTATCAAATGTACTAGTGTTCCACCACTCCATTGCCAAGTTCAAGGCTAATGGTTTAGGGACTATACGAGCTAGGCTTCCTGTACAGTTAATTAGCTCTTTTTCCTTAAAAATCATAATAGTATTTTCAAACGTTATTTGGTCTGTACCCGCGATAGTTTTTAAAAACTCCGCATCTTCATTGACATCCTCCCTAATTCCTTTTTGAAATCTAAAATAATCGAAAAGCGAAAAGACTTTAAGTAATTCTCTAGCTTTGTCACTAAGACTTCCATCACCATTTATTAACTTTTCTACAAGGTCTGATTCACTAAAACTTGTAGTAATACGACCTTCTTGCTGAAGCTCTTTAATAGTCATTTGCGCTAAAAGAGGGAATCCCTCAATAAATTTCTCTAGCTGTTGTTTGGATGATTGGTCAAGTTCAGGAAGGCGAGAATCTATAATGTTGGAAATTTGCGCTGATTCTAACTTTTCTAGCTTAATACGGATGCTATTTGTTAGTTTTTTTTCCTCTTCGTGATAAAAATAAGTCGTAATAAGTTTAAGAGGAGAATCATTAACCTCAATAGCATTGGTTGCATAGTTATGTAACTCAACATTACAATTGTCTATGATTACAAACCCAAGCGCTCCATTTTCTGCAGCTGTTTTTATCGATTCTTTAACCGTGTACTCATTCTCTGAGCCACTAAAAATGATAAAGTCACTATCTTTTAAGTCATTTCTACTTTTATATTCAATCAACAATCGAGATTTACCAAGACCAGAAAGGCCTGTAAGTCTGATAGAAGAGCTATTGGAGTTTAGTGCTTCTGTCAGCCCTTTTAATGCATTTTTTCTCGCATTATCTTCTTCATAAGCGAGTTCATGCTTGCGCTCATCGTATTTAAGCCATTCTTTAATAGGTTTAGAACCATCTAAGTTAAAATTACCAACGGATGGCGAGCTTTTGATAAACGACTTCAACAGTAAAACGACTATATCGCTTTCCGAATTTGGTTTGACTATAGAGCTATGATTTACTCCATTTATTGTTTTTATAGGGTGATATCTAAATAAACTTTTTGAACTCACCGACGATACAACGGTTTCATTTGCATCAATAATACTTAGGATATTTAGCTGGTCGCTTAATTTTTTATCAGTCCAAGCTTCATCTAATGCATCTATATCACTTGAGTTGTTTGCAAGGGATTTTAAGTGCCGATTACGAAAAGCAATGAATTGACCAATATTTGCTAATCCAGAGCCTCCATGTGGAACATCAAAAAAGCATACTTTTTTGATATTGTGCTTAGTTTCTAATTGGCTAAGCCTCACAAGAAGCCGTTTTATAACCAAGCCCCCCATACTGTGACCTACTAGAATAATCTCATCATTGGCAAGATCACAGCGCGCTTCAAGATCTGTAAGCAAGCCATTCGCAATGTTTAAAATCGTAGGTCCTGATGTTAAGAATTGTGTTATCAAATGTGGCGAAGTGTATCCGTACTCTATAACGGTATGTTCTATATCAGGATCATCTATAATAAACTGTGGGAAATTTCCCCACGTTTTATCTATTTCTCCACCTAATCCATGAACAAAAACTATAAATTTACTCATTAATTAATCCTTTAATTTAATTTGACCTGATATTAGTTTCGGTAACAGCATATCTCGTTGTTGTTTAATGTTTTCATTTCTTTTTGATAGGTTAAAAATACTTTTAAACATCGGTTTAACCACTTGGGTAAATTCATTCATTAACTCTTTAGGCGGTACTGGTAAATAACATGAAGCAAAGCAATCGTTGTGAACACGCTGACGGCCTGTAGCGCCAGTCATACTTTGAATTGCATGTTCACGGAAGTTATTACTCCTCGATAGCAAGTAAATAAACTCTGAACTTAAATATTCACTTTCACGCAATACAATGAACTCTGTAGAGCCAAAACCCACAGGCTTATCGGGTGTTAAAAACTGAACATAGCCCGTTTTACCATTTTGTAGGCAAGGAGTGATCCTCGCAAATAAGGTGTCGCCATTAATAAACTTGGCACCGCTATTACCAGTTTTCTCGATAATATCAACAATGACCATAGAGCCTTGAGACAAGCCACTCATACCAACAAATGGCTTTTCGCCTTCTTTCACTAGTTTAGTTTTAGGGTTGATAGTGATTACTTCAGCGGCACTTTTAACTTCCCACCCATCAGGAATTTGACCTAGTGGCGAGTCGATGAGTTTCGGGCTGCCGTCTGCATCAAGGTTATCTTCATAGTTTGGGTAACGAAAGTTAACAAACCATTCGCGATACAATGACTGCGCCATGTCTTCTAAAATAGCGATACGGCGGTTGTTGTTTTCGACTAAGTTGTCATAATTTCTCAGTAGATTGCCAACGCGCTTCTGGTGAGTTATTGGCGGTAAACTGATTAGCAGATTTTCCGCGTCCCCAACCCTTATATGTTCAACAGTAGAGCCTGACCCCGCAGCTTTTAGCTGCCCTTGTAAATCTGTATCTTGAAGAGCATATAGTAAGTAGTGTGCATTTAATTTTTCAGGGTTGACGCGATACTGCATTAAACGTTGACCAAGGAAAATATATTCGTTGGGAGTAGTAATCATCCCTACGTCACCTAGCGGTGCTTCGCGGGTAAGAATTACATCACCTAATTTGGGCACAGCTCTGCGAGTCCATTTTTCAAATGTGGATTTTTCAACAAATCTACATCCAGCTAAATTAACGACTCCTTTTTTGACGTTTGTAGTTCTGATCATTTTGTAAGGCGTTTCATACTCTACAACAGGAGCAGTTTTGTTAACGCAATCGACTATTGAATCACATACTTCACTTAGTTTGATTTTTGGCCAACTACTCTCTGTCATAAAACGCTCCCAATAACCTGTGTTACATTCTCTGAAATTGAAACTTCCAATTCATGCGCCTCAGCATTCAACACTTCTAATTCTTCTTGTAATGCCGTTAACTTTACAACAAAGTCTTCATCACTTTCATGCTCACCCTCGGCAACACCTACATATCGGCCAGGATTTAAGCTATAACCTTGTTCAATGATTTCTTCTTTGGTGGCAACTTTACATAAACCAGCAATATCTTGGTAAATCAGTTCACCAACGTCATTAGTGAAGTGATCATCTAGTTTAAACTTACCGTTATTACCAGCATCTGGGTAAGATCCTAAATAAGTATTATCAATATCTTGCCCACGGTATAAACGCACGATGTTGGCAATAAAATTTAGTTGCTCGCTAGTGTAGTCACGCACGGCTCGGGTTACTTGACGGAAGATATGGCGGGCATCAATAAACAATACTTTATCTTTGTTATGCGCTGGTTTGTTTTTATCTAAAAACCATAAGGCACAAGGCAAGGTTACGGTGTAAAAAAAGTTACTTGAAACGGCCACCATGACATCAACACCATCTTCTTCGATTAGCTTTTGACGGATTTCTTGCTCTGATCCGCGGGCATCACTCGCTGAGTTTGCCATAACAAAACCTGCACGACCTTTTTGGTTAAGTGCTGAGTAAAACATTTGAATCCAAAGATAGTTACCGTTGTCATTACGCGGCATTCCATAAGGAAAACGATGTTTATCGCCTTCTAGGCGGTCTTTTTGGATTTCGTTCACGTTAAACGGTGGGTTTGCCATTACATAGTCAAACTGACCATATTGTTTACCGTCAATTACTTCACCTTTAGCTAAATCAAACGGATCTTCATAGTAAGAGTTACCTTCACGGATATCACCTTGTAAACCATGAACCGCGAGGTTCAGCTTAGATAGGCGAACGGTATCACCTGTTTTTTCTTGCCCAAATACTGACAACTCATCTGATGCATCTTTATTATGTTTTGCTACAAAGTCGGCAGAGCTGATAAACATACCACCACTACCACAAGCAGGGTCAAAGACCTTACCGTGGTAAGGTTCAATCACTTCCGTGATTAACTTTACTAATGCTGAGGGAGTGAAGAATTCACCACCGCCTTGGCCTTCAGTTTTGGCAAACTCATTAAGGAAATACTCGTAAATACGGCCAAATATGTCTGAGCCAAGAGTGAAATCAATGTCATTGAAATTTTTAAGTAAACTTTTGAGCATATCGTTTTCAAAGCGAGAATAGGTTTTAGGTAGGGCATCCTTAATTGCTTCGTTGTCAGCTTCTAGCGCTTTCATGGCATCATTCACCTGAACACCGATATTAGAGCCTTCAGGAAGTGCTAGTAGGTTAGAGTAGAGCGCTTCACTGGGCACGTACATTGCGCCTTCAGCTTGGATTTTAGACTTTATATCGCTACTGCCACGACGGCGAGAGCTAGACTGTTCTTCTATCTTGCTTTTTGCCAGAGTAAAACGGTACTCAGCATACTTAAGAAAAATTAAACCTAGTATTGGTCGAGAGTATTCTTGAGCTGTTAAGCCTGTATTAGCGCGTAATGAGTCCGCTGCTGACCATAAACGTTTTTCTAATTCTTCTATCTTTTTAAAATCTGCCATTTTTATAATCCTTCTTATAATTCCCTTTATGTAGGGTAATGTATCAAATATGAGTTTACTTATATACAAACTGAACAGTACGACTATCTTATTGATATTTAGCCAGTAGTAATTTCAACCTTTTTTGAGATTGTTCAAACTCAACTTGATAGTTATTTAGTACTTGTAGCTCTTGCTCAACATCTAACTCTTCAACTTCAACGTTTTTAATAATATAACGTGAAATATTGAGTTCGTTATTTTGCTCTCTAATTTCAGGCATAAATACGGCTTTGTAATGATCGTCGTCAGCTAGCTTTCCTGCCGCTAAATCAGCTATTAAAACTGCGTCTTCTTCTGAAATAGTTATTCTGTTTTTGTTGCTTTTACCTATTTCACTGGCATCCACAAATACCACTGAAGAACCTGCTGGCTTGTTTTTGTTAAGCACCAAAATAACAGGGGGAATACTTGTGCCATTTAGAACATTAGCGGGCAAGCCAATAACAGCTTCCAGTAATTCGTTTTCTAGCAAATACTCCCTTACTTTTGCATCGTAACCGCCTCGAAATAAAAAACCTTGGGGTATTAAAATGTAACCTTTACCCGTTTCATTTAATTTACTTAAGGCTTGTTGTATCCATAAGCTGTCACCTGCGGTTGCAGATACCGAGCTACCTGTAGGCACTTGGATAAAAGGGGACTCAGCAAGTTTACGGCGTTCATCAGCGCCAAATTTTAAAGAAAATGGCGGTTCCATCACTACAAGATCAAACTGTTGCTTATATCCAAAAGCCGACTCTAAAAGCGAATTGCCAGCAACCAATTTAAAATCTTTACCTTCTAAGGTTAATAATCGATATGCAGTAACATAAGTGCTATGGCTTTTTTCCTCTAGATAAAGCGCTTCGGCATTTAAACTAGACGCTAACCTCGCTAATCCACATGCACCGTCATATAGAGTTTTCTTGCCGCAGACGCCAACTAGTGCAGAGAAAACTCTTTCCATGTTCAAATTGGCTGAATCTATAGAATACCTGCCAAGTGTTTGAGTACTCAACTCCCTTAGAGCACTAGCAAGCACATCGAAATTTGTAATTGTCGCAATATAATTAACAACTGAACTAATTACCTTTCCGTCAACTCTATAATGCTCTGGTGCTGCACATACTTCCTTTGGGTGGCTATCTTCTAGCGATTTTCCAGCTTCTATCAGCATATCTAGTTGTTTAGCATGTCCACTATTAACAATGGTTTGAAATGAATCAGGACTTTCTTTTGCAATAAAAGCCACATAAGAAATCAGTTCTAGTGTGTGTGATACTTCCATTGAGCCGCGACTACTATCCATTAAGTTCCATAACTGTTTTGTTAACTTTTCCATTACGCCGCTCCTTTCATAAGTTGGCTAATACAAGCTGCAGCTACTTTCTTCTGCTGTTCAGCCAGCTTAATTGTTGTTTGATAAGCTTGGTTACTTGCATTAAAGAGCTCAGCGATTTTATGCTGCTTACCTAGAACTGGCAGCTCAATCTCCATTTTTTTGATGTTTGATAAGTTTATATTCTTAATTGTTGCGCCTGTACTTGTAGCATCCAACATGTTCTGACCAGCAGGTGAATTAAAGTAAGCTACAAGCACCTCACCAAGTAATTCGTTGTTGTTTGGTCTAAGTAAAATAAAATTAGCAGAAGCAATAACATTGAGTTCGGCAATAGCTTTAGTAACATAACCGGCCTTTATTGAGTTACCTTTAGCAAGAAGTACCACATCCCCTTCTTTTAATAGGAAACGCTGAACATCCTTTCCTTCCTTTATTATTACTTGGCCCAGCTGCTGCTCAATAATTTCACCATTTAGATTAACAGAGCTACCTGTTAGTAAGTGCAGCGCACCTTCAGCGTTATTTTCATTCTTTTCGAATAGCGCGTTTGTTGCACCAGTGGTTAATTCATTACATAACAGCTCGATAGTTTTCATATTACTCTCCTTTCGTTTTAAACCTACGAATTAGGTTGTTGAGGTGATATTAACTATCAAATTCAATTAAAGCAAGTAGTTTTCTGAATTTATTTAATTCGTATTTTTAATACGAATTTTAAATGTGGGGTTTTGCGAACATACAGTTGGCTGTTATGTCATTGTTTTTCATAGGTTATATTAAAATTAATTTCAGTGAAAATTTATCTTAGCGGTTCTATTATATGGGTGATTAGTTTTAAGCTAGATTTCTATAACTTCCCTGAAACTCTCCCTGCCCAGTCTAAAATTGATTCTGTAGGGATACCCGTCGGATGACCTTCTATAGATTTAGGATGAGAAATACCAATATGCTTTTTGAAGCCGAACATATTATCCATTTCTTGTGTGGGCCACCCAAGAGACTGAGTTACCACTCCTTTTTTGATTCGAGAAAACTGTTCTTGCCAATTACTGGTATCTATTTCCCGCACACACTTGGTAGATATCCACTTACTCAACCCAGTCACATCTACTTCAAGTAAATAATTAACATGTCCATTTCGTTCAACAACAACACAACGAATCGTTCTCTTTGCACCAGAGTCAATCAAATGGCATTTACTACGCCCAACCTGATCCAGTTCATGAGTGTAAGAGTCTATAATTGTACAAGCGTATTTTTCTTCCAATGCCTGAACCATCATGTTAAAAGCTGTAAAACGAGAGGCATACTCCTCTGAGTAATCACTGTTATCTTGCATTCCTCCAGCCATGTCAGCAGAAGGTATTTCACCGTTACTACCTGCCTCATTAGTACTCACAATATCATTTGCTACTTTAGGAGTTTCTTGGCTGTTATCTGGTCGATGACTCCTTTTAGGTTTTGTTGCTTTCGAAGTTGAAAAGCGATTTTTAAACCTTACTGAGCAGGTATTTTCACCTAGTAAGAATGCATGATTAGCATCGGAAGCCTCACGATCATCATCGATAATATGATCTTCTGGACGCTCGTATGGTTCAGGGCCTTTGCCACCAATGGTTGGCTCTTGGCCTTCATCTGGATGCGTAAAAGACGGGTTATGGAAATAGACCCTAGACGGCATTTGAGCATTAATTGTTATATCTGTTACCTTTTCTACTAAAAAATATTCACCACTTGGATCTAACCTACCATTGTAAGAAAAAGACCACCCTGCCATTTGTGGTGGATCAAAATGAAATAACCAACGCTTAAAGCCTGGTACTACGTCTAAATTGAGCTCGGTATTGAAGTATTTAAAAATTGATTCAAATGATTGTTTTGCATTTTTATCAATAAGTAACCAACTCAACATCGCTCTTGTTGCAGAATCATTGAAAGCTGAAATGGGGTAATTTGATATTTGCAGTACTTCAATATTTGCATAGTCCGCCTTAGCATTAACCTCTACTTTAAAATCAGTGAGTAAACGAGAAGACATCAATGACGCCCGCGATAGATAAGAGCTGCTATAAAACAAGACTCGCGCCAGTTCAAGCTGAGGAATAATCAACTTAGGGGCATTAGATCTATCTAAAACAAATGCATTTTGCTCCGACTCTGGCTTTCTCACAGACTCTGCCGAACTTAAATTAGGAAATTCACTTAATGTGCTTTTTCTAAGAAAATCATTATTTCTAAAGGTATAACGACCATTATTTACAAAACTTTCTGAAAGCTCTCTTTGGTTTATTATTTTACCTCGATATAGTGCAGGTACATTTGCAAACGCTGTCGCACGAAAACCCTTTTTTTGCTGTGGCGGGTAACACCACACTTCAATTGAAGGCCGATAAGAAGTATCTTTTGTTCGTATTAATACTTTACCTATGTGAACTATACGTACATCATCATCGCACTTGTAAAACCTAGCGCTCATCCTACTTCCTTATTTGATGTTTGAACCTGTAACAACCCAATCGAGAAGCTTTACCACAATTGGCTGTATCCTTTCTTCCGAAAGACTCGCATAGCGCATTAATTGCCAGCGGTTTGCTCCTAATCCTGCTTGCTTCCTTGCTATAACTGTCATAACAAGTCGTCGCGCTTGAAACTCAAAAACACTTTCATGGTATCGATTCAAAGCACTAGATAATATCGGTAATAAAAATAACTTTTTGCTTATTGTATTAGAGTGCTTTAACTGCTTGAGCAAGTAATGCTTAGACCTTCTAGGCCCTTCTATAATAGTATCTAAACGCCCAATAATTTTAAGAAGCTGCTTAGTTAACAACCGATCTCTTGCGCTCCAATTAACCTTCTCCTTTCTGGATACTGATTTTGCGTGATGTTGTCGATTAAATGCTAATAACCACTCTCTATCATTTCGATATAGCCAAGCATATAATGCACCACCACCTGATAACGAACGCGCGTCTTTAATTGGCGTTGTGCTTATTAAATTGCGCCATTTCATACGTTTTTCTTTAATTAATTGGGATTCAGGCCTGGGTTCAGGTTGGAAGCTTTTAGTAACTGCGACACTCAGTATAGATTTGGTTTTAACCTCCTTAATTATTTCACTTACTGTCATATCAGGAATAAAAGCTGACCAAACAGCTAAATGCTGTAAATAACTAAAAGCTTTTCGGTGCTGACGAAATATCGTCCGTAACCAATTAGTATCCATACTAAAATCAACGATTAGTTCAGGAATTGTGATTTTACTAGTTACACGCTCAGCAATCATTTCATGTGCGATCTGTTTAGTTCCTTTTCCGCAACCGAAATCATGCGCTAGGTGATTATAAAATTTGCTCCATTGATACTTTGTAGGTGATTTTTGACAAGGTAAAAGTAATAACTCTTGTGATTTTTGAGCTAAATAATGTTGTATTTCCTTATCTTTATTATCGTTATTTAGCTGTAAGTTACACATTATTTGATCGCAGAGGTGAAATGTATGCCTATTATCATGATAAGTAATTTTAGATTGGTTCAAAATACCGTGTTTAGGGCAATAGGGGTAGGCCGGTAAATACCAGAGTCTGGACCAATAGCTTTCTCCATACTTTTGTTTTTGCTCGGTTACGCATAGAGAACAAGAGCGAAAATTACCAGGCGTTTTAACAATTGAAGCAACCGCCCCCAACATTAGGTGAACAGAACCGTTAGATCCACTCTCCATAGATGCCATAGCCTGAACTCTAGTGCATTCACTTACAAATGGTGCGTAAATAGGAAACATTGTGTGTTCATAAATAAGCCGCTGAATATCGAACTTTCCTGTATTCACCAACAAACTAGATATCGCTGATAAATGACTAGGTAAATCTAACGTTGCAATAACCTTGCGATCATCAAATACCTGATTAAGCAGCTGCTTAGAACTTGTAATAGCACTACGAATGCCAGATCTAGCAACTAAGCTATAAATTAACTCATCTGGGTATGGAACAGGAAAATTGTGCAATACTAACTCACCTCTTCCAGCAACGATTGAATATTTAAAACCAAACCTAACTTTAACATTGTCGAATGCATGTCCGAGTCAACATCTGCTTGAGAATGAATAAACCGCAAATCGTTACTATCAAGTGTATGCCACTGAGTATGTTTAATTGATGATGCTTTATTTCCCTTACTGGGTTTAGTTTCTTTTTTAGGTAAAGCTTGTTCTGGGCTAGTTAAGTGAGCATGTATTAAAGGTAATAAGCTAATCCAGGTCAAATTTGGATTTTGATCAAATATTTTCCGAATAGCAGGCGCCAAAAGACTTGTGTCAAAGTCATCTTTTAAAGCTATATAGACTCGTCGCTCTTCTTCACTTCTTAGCTGTTGATATGCAAACTCTTCCGGAGTCTGTTGCACAGACTCAGCCACGTGCTGCTGTAATTTTAGTAATCTTTTATCGGTGTCACTAAGTTTAAGGTCTGAGAACTTGATTATTGCTTCTGGATCATCGGAGCGAAGAGCTGCAAGCATAGGGTGGACCGGTATTAATTCATCGTTGTACACCTGCTGCATTAACTTGGGAGTAATTCTTTCAACTTTGGTGGTAATTGCTCGCAACTGACACAGTACAAATAACTTTACCACGATATCAAGAACGCCTTGGCTTAAGTCATACCATAAAGTTCGAATTTCATCAGATAAAATTTCATCACGCTTCTGAAGCCACTGGAGTGACCACAATTTATCGGTTAAAGCTCTCCACTCCCTTCCTTCTTCCATCGGGTCCCAAAATATTGCTCCCAGGCCTGAGCCACGTCTAGCGGACCTCATATCGGCTTC